>JAEYWQ010000308.1 GCA_023428885.1 Bacillota bacterium | reverse complement strand
TGCACAAATGGAAGCAATTTTTTTGTTTCCTTTACTTATCAAGATAAAAAAGGGAGCTCCTGGGGAGTTGTAAAAATAGATGAAAAAACGGGTTGGACGCCAATGAATCAACTTGTCGTCGTTTACGACAATATTTCATTCTGTGCGGAGCATGAAGGCGAGTTTAAAGAGTATAACGGTGAATTTACTGATTATAAAACAGAGGCATCGGTTTTGTTTTGGTCATATCCAGGGTCTGGAGTCATCAACTTTAAACAAAATAAGATTGAAAAAGATATTAGCTTTAGTTATACATACACAGATGAAGATGGTCAGTTATGGGGATATGTACAATATTATTTAGTTGCAAAGGGGTGGATATGCATAAGTGATTCCATGAATGAGAATATCCCCTCAATTGGTGCTAAAACAATTGCAACTATAATTCCTCCAAATACGGATACATCCTCAGAGAGATTAAGTACAAGCGATCATTCAACACTTGTTGTTATTGCGATTCTTGTAGCTGCTGTTATAGTGTTTACCATGATAATAATTAGAGTATTTTATAAGAAAAATCCATCGATGAAAAATTAACCAAAATCTAAGGCGAACTACATTATTTTTTGCTTGCATTGTAGCAGAACAATATAAGAAAAATATAGAAAACTGTATTCCGCAGGAGTTAGCCAAGAGAGTGTATTATTTAATTCAAAGAGGGCATACCCTACAAGAGTGGAATGACAATGTCGTCAACTTTGTTGGAGTTACGGTTAATTTTAAAGAAGCAGACGATTACCTTTATGATTTGCCTGTTGAGGAATGGATGAGATTTATCACAAAGGTTTATTTGATGAAAAAAGTGCTAGAAGAAGCGAAAGATATAGACAAATTAAAGGGGGACACTTATGAATATAAGGAAAGTTACAAACAACAAGAAAGTATATATCGACTTGCTATTATTGGCTGACGAACAGGAAAATATGATAGACAAGTACCTTGAACGTGGTGAAATGTTTGTTTTGGACGACAATGGAGTAAAAGCCGAATGCGTGGTTACGAAAGAAGCGGATGGTTGTTATGAGCTTAAGAACATTGCGGTTATGCCTGATTGTCAGGGAAAGGGCTATGGGAAAAGACTGATTGATTTTGTATTTTCATATTATAGCGATTGTAATGTAATGCTTGTCGGTACGGGTGATGTTCCTTCTTCGCTCAGCTTTTATCAGAAATGTGGATTTGCAGAATCCCATCGAATCCATAACTTTTTCACGGACAACTATGACCATCCGATGTTTGAAGACGGGAAACAACTTGTTGATATGGTCTACCTGAAACGGGAACGATAAATTATAATAACTACAAGAAGATAAATGACTTCACAATTGTTTTCTATTACGATATAGGGTGTTAAGTATATTTTATACAGTATGAAATGCGGGGATAATAATTATGAGAAATGAAAAAGCTGTGAAGAAAAAAGCAAGAAGATTTGATAAAGGGAAATTTTTGATGATACTAGGACCAGTAATATTAGTTATAATGATTGGCGGTGTAATCAGTGCTATATGGTATGTACGCCAATGCAACCTAATTTATAATCAGGTCATTGACTGTGTAGGGAATAAAGATATAACAATGTACGGTGAATATGATGGGCAGTTAGTTGAGATATCTCCAGAAAATCAATATCCTATATGGAATACTATTACAAAAAAGATGGTAACCTTTACTTCTGCTGATAAAATGCCTGATAAGAAGCCTGTAATCATTCGATTTGATGATATATTAGAAATGGAAATTTATCCGACAGAAAGTAGGGATTTATTTGTAAAGCATGTTAAGGATAAAAAGATAAGATATTATTATATCACAGACGCACGTGATTTTTCCTATCTGAAGAAAATGGTAAGCTTAGATGGATGGTCTGCTCCCAACATTATTGTAGAATAGTAAAAAATTAAGTGTAAATCGCGCAGTAGAAAAATCTACTACGCGACAACATTTAACTTTGTGGAGTTAAAGTTTTTAGCCTTGTTTTAAAAACTTGGACTTTATATTTTCCGAGAAGAACGATTAATTATGATTTAGTCGGCTTGTTCAGTCTCATACTCAAGGATATTTCCAGAGGATGCATCCACTTCATACTCGTATTCGAGACCGTCCTTATAGAACTCAATTTCATAAGTCGTATTGCCGTCATCGGTATCAAGCTTTGCTTTTGAGAAAGTTACCTCGGATATTGTAAGACCAGCATGAGAGCTAGCGATGGCCTTTGCTTTGTCAATTCCAATGTAGCTGCTAGATGTTTCTTTATCTGATCCATCCACATTGTTTTTGCTGTGTGTTTTGTTTTTTGAAGTTTCCGATTGTGTAGGCTGTTGAACTATGGATGTTACTGCTTTCTGTTCATTCTCTATTTCTTTACTTTTACTGTAGATTGTGCCATCACTAGCATTGATTTCGTATTCGTATTCTACATTATCTGAATAAAACTCAACTTCATATACGGAAATGTTATCTTCCTTATCAAGCTTAGTAGTAGTAAACGTAACAGTATTCTCAGTCAGCTTAGCATCGCTAAGAGCGATCTCTTTTGCTTTTTCTAATGATATCTGAGTAGATGTAACTTCATTCTTGCCGTCCAATTTCACAGTCTCAATATCATTCTTGCCGTCCAATTTCACAGTATCAATATCATTCTTACCGTCAAACTTCACGGTCTCATTATCTTTCTTTCCTATAGTATCAACTGTCTCAATCTCTTTCTTTACCACAGTACCGTCGGAAGCTTTCATCAAGTATTCGTACTCTGTATTATCTACAATAAACTCTACCTCATATACAAACTGGCCATGCTCATATCCAAACTCTGTTTGGACTGCCTTTGCAGTGGTCGGATCAATTCCTGCGTCAGCAAAGGAGAAATTCTTTGCACTTTCTGCGCTGATGGATGAATTCTTAGCGATAGCACTTGCGCCATATACCGTACCGGTACCAAGAGTTGCGGTGATAGCGATAAGACTAGCAATGGTTAAGGACGCTTTTGTAGGTGTATTAAAAAGTTTTTTTATTTTCATTTTTCATGTTCCCCTTTCTTGTTTATGCCTTAAGTATACAGAGGATTTATTAGACCAACATTAAAACATGCAAAATTAAAAAAAACTATATTGGAAGTATTATCCTGAACGTGCTTCCTAGATCTAGTTTACTGTCAAGTAAGATTCGTCCTCCATGAAAGCGTGCAATTTCTTCTGCCATAGATAATCCAAGCCCGGTGCCTATGCCTGTCCTTGAATTATCCCCCTGATAAAAACGGCGGAATACCTTTTCTTCTTCCTCCTCAGCAATTCCCACGCCATCGTCTTGTACGGTGATTATGACTGATTTCTCTGTCCTTTGGAGTGAGACAATGATGTGGCCGTTTTCTTTACCATATCGATAAGCATTGGAGATCAGATTCGTCAGTGCACGGTTTAATAGTGTCTTATTTCCGGTATAAATAATCCCATGTTCAATATTACCGAAGGATAGCTCGATGTTATTCTCTCGAATGAGAGCCATATCAGCACAAAGAGAGGTAACACTCTCGGACAGGTCAAAACGTTTCAGGGGGTAGCGGTCTGTTTTCATGTTAAGTCTTGTAAAATCTAGCATGTCATTGATTAGCGCGGACATTTTTCTCGATTGACGATGTATTACTG
>JAEYWQ010000288.1 GCA_023428885.1 Bacillota bacterium | reverse complement strand
TATGCACTAGAGGATACTCCTACTTATGTTGAATTTACCTTTCAATATGAAAACAAAGAATATACCATAAAACGTAATCCGAATTATGCCCGGTTAAGTAAACGCAGGAATAAAGATGGTGAATTAACACTGACACAGGAAAGTGCAGCAGTGGAGTTAATTATGCCAGATGGTAAACCATTTTACGGCAAGATAAAGGAAACCAATCAAAAAATCGTTGAAATTGTTGGATTAGATGTGGATCAATTTACTCAGATTGCCATGATCGCACAGGGCGAGTTTATGAAATTATTGCATGCACCATCCAAGGAACGAAAAGAAATCTTTTCTCGAATTTTTAATACAAAGATTTATTATCGAATTCAAAAGGAATTGAGTGAGCGAGCGAAAGCTCTTTATCATAACTTAGACGATAATTTAAAAGAAATTCGATTTGAGCTTGGTAAAGTAAGTTTAAGTTCTGATAGTAGCTATCATGAAGAGTGGAAGCAGCAGGGGTCTTATCTAGAATCGGATCCAGAAGCGGTTCTTACTTTATTAGATCGAATTCGTGAGGAAACCCTTGAAAAAGAAGAGAGTATTCAAGGAGTCATGCAAAAGGAAAAGGAGAACTTAGAATCAGTCAAGGAACAAATCGCCAAAGGCCAGGAACTAAATCAACTCTTTGATGCATTAGCCGAAACCTTACAAAGCCAATCGCTCTTACACGAGAAGAAGGAGGAGATTCTTGCCCTACAGACCAAATGCCAGCTAGCTAGAAAAGCGGACAACGTCAGGGCCAAGGAAGTTCTTTATCGCAATAGCAATCAGCGTTTCCTCGAAAAACAAACAAGAGTAAAAGAATTGAAACTTAAGCTTGAACTGATGGAGCAAGAATTACTCCTGATGCAAGAAACGTTTCGTAGCACGAGGAAAGAATATGAAGATAAGTCTCCTGATTTATTAGCAGTCATCACTAGATTAACCGATGCGATTCCAAGTTATGAGAAGCTAAAAGGTATAAAAGAAGAAGTAGGCTTAAGAAAGAATGAAGAAGCTTCCATTTCTTTAGAATTAGTTACTTTAACAGAGCTTCAATTAAAGGATAAGCAACAATTAGAAAGCATACTTTCCACTCAAGAGGAATTAAAGAGTAGTGAGACAGCACTGATTACCTTGACACAGCAATTAAAAGAACTCAAAGCAACCTTAGATGATTTAAACCGTATTAAGGAACTCCTTGCACAATTTTCTGAATTAGAGGAGCAAGAGAATTCTCTGAAAGAAGCCACGAAACGAGCTTTATTACATTATCAAAGCAAAAGTCGATGCTATGAAGAGTTAAATGAAGCATTTATCTTAGAACAAGTTGGAATCATTGCTTCCAATCTAAAAGATGATGAAGCGTGTCCGGTATGTGGTTCCACATCCCATCCAAAGAAAGCCCCCTTATCCGAACATGCTGTAACTCAACAAATTGTTGAAAGGGCTAAAAAAGAGCGTGAGCAAGCGGATGAAGTAAAGAGTCAGCTGAGTGAAAAGCTACAAGGAATTTCAAACCAAGTAGCATCCAAAAAATATCTATTTCAAACCTTATATCAGCAGATTTTTAAGGAAGAAGCAGCAGATCTAAAGCAATGCAGCCATAAGATTGAACAATTTCAATTGGATAGCAGAGATGAGTTTGGGAAAAAGAAGACGCAATATCTAGAAGAGGAAAAACGCAAGAAACAATATGAAGCAAATCAGCAACTCCAGAAAGAGTTAAGCTCTTCAATGGAAAACCGAGAGGCCAAGTTATCCTCCTTAAGAGAATATCTTGCAAAGGTACAAACAGCAGTTGCAACAGTAACTAGAGAAGAGGTACTCCTAATAGAAAGTTTACCATATGAGAGCGAGGTCTTGCTCCAACAAAACATCACCCTTTATAAGACATCCTTGCTTCACTTGGAGCAAGCAAAAAGATTAGCAGAAGATAAGGTAAGGCAACAACAAGAAGGCTATCAGCAAACGGTTGGTAATTATGAAAGCGAACAAAAGCAAATGAATCAACTGATTCAAGAGCAAGAAGCGTTGCTTACTGACTATCACAGTAAAATAACAGAACTAGGATTTGCTAGTGAGGAAGAATACCTGTCGGCGAAATGTGAGAATACACACATCGAGAGGATGGAAGCAGAGATTAAGAACTATGAGCTGGAACTTTCTAAGGTTGAAGCTAATCTTAAAGTATATCAAAAGCAGACAGCGAACAAAGAGAGAATGCTACTCTCTAATCTAATAGAACTAAGAAAAGTGTTAGAAGAAAACATATTAGCTTACGAAGCCAAAGAAAAAGTATATTACTTAGTCATTACGAATAATCAAAGCATTGAAGCAAATCTAAAGCAACTAATTGCCAAGCGGAAGTTAATTCGGGAAGAGTATGAACGGATTAGTCGTTTGGATAAAACCGCCAATGGAAAATTAGCTGGTATGGCAGGCTTAGATTTTCAAACATATATTCAACGCCGCTACTTCAACCACATTATTCACGAGGCCAATCGCCGTCTCAGCATTATGACCTCGAACCGCTTCATTCTGCAATGCCGCGATTTCAAAGACTTAGGAAAACAGGGTGAAGTGGGATTGGATTTGGATGTTTATAGTCTAGTAACCGACAAAACACGAGATGTGAAAACCCTCTCAGGTGGTGAATCTTTCATGGCGGCTCTTGCTATGGCACTTGGAATGGCCGATGTGATGCAGCACACCGCAGGAAAGATACACTTAGATACCATGTTTATCGATGAAGGTTTCGGATCTTTGGATGATGAATCCCGTGCGCAAGCCATCCGTATCTTGAATGAACTGGCTGGGGACAACCGTCTAGTAGGTATCATCTCTCATGTCACAGAATTAAAAGAACAGATTGATCGAAAACTAGTGGTGAAGAAGGACCAGACTGGTAGTCGGGTTAGTTGGGTATACTAATTCAAATGACTAATTTAACATTGCGTTCTGACCTGAACGTAATCAACTACAAAATGCGTTACTTATCAGCCCAACTGATTGGAAGACTGACTAGTAACGCATTTTACTTCATATCAAATGAGACAGTTTGCTGAATCATCTTCTATCATTGATCCGCTCTGTTGTCTTATTTGTAAAATTAATAAGATGATACAGAATATGAATGATAAATGCTGCAAGAAAGGAATTCAAAAATCCTCCCATAGAACAAGCGGGAACCAACAAGTCAGCAATCATTAGGGTCCATGCATTCACGATAAAAGTGAGTAAGCCTAAAGATAGTAGATTAAAAGGAAGGGTTATAATTAATAAGAGTGGCCTTATGATCATATTGGCGAAGAATAGAACCAATCCCATAATTAGTAGGGTGCTAAGATCATCGAATCTGATGCTACTTATGATAGAAGAAAGGGAATATAGTGTTACAACAATAGATAGATATTTCAACAATAAATTTTTCATAGACACCCCCCTTTACTTAAAGGATATGGTTACAGTTGCCTGTTCTGTGGTAACATCAACGAGATCGAAAGGTTCTTCCTCTTTGACTCCCTGAAACATAGCATGTGTAATTTGAACGGTTTGCCTGGCTATAGAGAGTTTTGTGTTTGATTTTCGTCTTGGTAGGAACATACATAAGAAGGTCATAAGGTCATTGGTACTATCAAGTATCTCTTCAAATACATAGAATGAGATGGGAAGTGATAGACGAAACTTTGGATTAGTTATCTTTACTTTTACCCAAATCAATCGTAAATTCTTAATCCACATAGATTCGTACCTTCACTTGCGTATTATGTTCTTCATCCCAAACTTCCACATCAATGATATTTGGATCCTCTAGGGTACCGTCGAGAATTTCATCAATGATTTTTGCAAAATCAATTTCAGTTATATCAATTCCTTTACTCTCCATTTCCCTTCTCGCATCTTTCGGTACGATAGTAGACAGCTTGCTAGCAACCGAACCAAGTGAGGTTAATAACCGAATTGGGATGTTAACGTTTACATTCACGGACTTATTTTCTGAAGTTACTTTAATCTTTAGATACTTATAGTGATGTTTGACTCTTGGAATAGGAGCCTGATACGACTCAGATTCCACCGTATTGTCTTTCTTTAGAGCCTCAAGTAAGTCCATACCTTCTGCTGCTGTAATGAGACCTTTCTCAATCATCTCTAGTATTCTTTGTTCTTCCTTCATACAATTAACCTCCTATGATAAACTTTTAATTTTCTCGGTAGCTTCCTTTGGAGAAATCAATCCCTGGGATAGCAGATCCAAAATTTCATTCCTTGCTGCCTTTAATGTTTCCTCATCTTTGGTTACTTCTTTGCTTGCTACTTCATATCCTAAACTTCGTATCACCGCATCTAATTTACCGCGGACCGTTGGATAAGAAATTCCCAACTCTTTTTCAACATCTTTAATACTTCCTCGACACTTAATAAAAACTTTGATAAATTCTAATTCTTCTTCTGGTAGACGACAGAATTCACATGGATGAAAATTACCTTCGATGGCAGTGGTGCATTTGGGGCAACCTAACTTGGTGATGGAAAGATTTTCTCCACATACGGGGCATTTTCCTGGTGCTTTGTATTTCATTGTTGTATCCTTTCTGTTTGTAAAAATGTATTGGTTTATATTACCAATATATACTACGTTTTTCAAAATGTCAATTAGAATATTAATAAAATTAAGTTAAAGATTAATTATATTAATATTGTTATGAAAGAATTAAAGATAAGATGAAAAATTAATAGGGTAAAGATCGATAGATGGAGATGAAATATCAACAGAGTAAAAAAATCAAGCTGGAGATGAAATATTAACAGAGTGAAAATATCAAGTTGGGGATCAAATATTAACGGAGCAAAAATATCAAGTTGGAGATCAAATATAAACGGAGTAAAATAGATGTAGTCCTAAATAGTAGCAGAGAACTTATTAGTGAGAGAGAACTCAATAGTGACAGAGAACTTAATAGTAACAGAGAGTTTAATAGTAACAGAGAGTTTAATAGTGACAGAAAACTCAATAGTGACAGAGAACTCAATAGCATCAGAGAACTCAATTTGTGACAGAGAACACAATAGCATCAGAGAACTCAATATAACAGAGAACTCAATAATGACAGAGTACTCAATAATGAGAGAACTTAATATTAACACAATATAACATACTGTAATTCAGATGTTATAGGTAAGTTTCTGTCGAACGATTTTAGTAACCTTTACTTTATTTCTCATAAGCTGAAATGATATAATGAAGTTGGTAGAAACCTTCCAAGGAGAGGGAAGGAAAGTAGATGTTTAGTAAAGCATATAGTGCAGCGGTGGAAGGCATTAGCGCTTACATTGTGCAGGTAGAAGCCGATGTTAGCGACGGACTTCCTTGTTTAGATCTCGTTGGTCTATTAGGAGCTGAAGTCAGAGAGGCAAAGGAAAGAGTACGTGTTGCTATTAAGAATTCTGACTTTCACCTTCCACCCAAACGAATCACCATTAATCTATCACCCGCGGATGTCAAAAAAGAGGGTACTGCATTCGATCTTGCAATCGCAATATCGATCCTGACCGCTTCTGGTCATATTCCTGAAGATTATTTAGAACAAACGGTATTTATCGGTGAACTTAGTTTGGACGCAAAGTTAAACCGAGTGAATGGCGTACTGCCTATCGTTGCCGCTGCGAAAGAACAGGGGTTTACTAGGTGTGTCCTTCCAAAAGAGAATGCAAAAGAAGGTGCTGTAATAAACGATATGGAGATTATCGGAGTTTCTCATTTGCGAGAAGTTTTTCTATATTTATTAGGGTGCGAAGTGCTAGAGCCAGAGTTAATCGATGTCAAAAGCTTATTCCAGCATGATATTAATACCACCTACGATGTTGATTTTGCTGAGATTGCGGGGCAGGTATGCGCCAAACGTGCGATCGAAATCGCTGTGGCTGGTCAACATAATCTTCTTATGGTTGGAACACCTGGATCGGGGAAAACCATGCTAGCAAAACGTATCCCCACAATCATGCCTGAGCTTTCCTTTGAAGAAAGCATTGAACTGACCAAGATATATAGCGTTTCAGGGGGTATGAAGAGTAATCAATCCTTGATCCTGTCAAGACCATTTCGAGCACCACATCATACGATCACGCAGACAGCTTTGGTTGGTGGGGGCAGATACCCAAAACCAGGAGAGATCAGTCTTGCGTCCAATGGTGTGCTGTTTCTGGACGAATTAGCAGAGTTTGACTCTAAGACATTAGAGGTGTTACGACAGCCCCTGGAAGAAAAAGAAGTTGCAATCGCACGTTTAAACGCTACTTATACCTATCCAGCGAACTTTATGCTAGTTGCGGCTCTAAACCCGTGCAAATGCGGTTATTACCCTGATCGTAGCCGCTGTCATTGCTCTGCACGACAAATCCACCAATATCTAGGGAAGATATCACGCCCCCTTCTTGATCGGATTGATATCTGTATTGAAACATTACAGATTCCCTATCAAGAGCTGCTAACTGAGAGGGTGAATGAGACCTCAAAGCAGATTCGAGACCGTATTGTAATCGCAAGGCAGATTCAGCAAAACCGGTATCAGGGTACAAGAATCTACTTTAATTCCATGCTTTCTGGTAGAGATATTAAGAAATATTGCAAGCTTTCTAGTAAAGAACAAAAAATCTTAGAACAAGCATTCGAGCGCATGAATTTAAGTGCCAGGGCATATCACAGGATTCTAAAAGTAGCACGTACCATCGCAGATCTGGATCAAAGTGAGAATATTTTAAAGAAGCATCTGTGTGAGGCAATCGGATATCGTAGTCTGGATAAAAAGTATTGGGGAGGGATGGAATCGTAAGATGAAAGGAGAGAAAGGGCTAGATCTTTATGAGATAAACAAGAGGAATGGAGACAAGGAGATAGATAAGTTGAAGGAAGAAAATAGGAAAAGCGAGAAGGTTTTTCAGGTAGATGGGTTACAAATTCAGCAAGAGTCGGTTTATTGGTACTGGATTTCCAAGATAGAAGAAGTAGGAATTAAGACAATCGAAAAACTGTTATCCGATTTTCACAGCATGGAAGCAGTATTTTGTGCATCCAAGGAAGATTTCCTCACTTTAGACTACCTTACAGAAGAGATGAGAATGAAATTAGTAAGCGACAAGTCCATTGAAAAACTCTTAGAAGAGCTAAGATGGCTTCACCTACGTGGAATTCACTTTATCACATATCAGGAGGGAAACTTTCCTCAAAAACTACGAACAATCTATGAAGCTCCTTATTATTTATATTACCGAGGAGAATTGCCCTTGGATAGGGCTCCTTCCATTGCCATCATTGGAGCAAGAGACTGCACCACGTATGGAAGCGAACTAGCAAGATATTATGCAAAGGAGCTAGCGCAATATGGTGTACAAGTCATTAGCGGGCTTGCACGAGGGGTGGATGGTCAAGCTCATCGAGGAGCTCTAGAAGCTAAGGGGAAAACCTTTGGAGTCATTGGAAATGGAGTGGATATCTGCTATCCTAAGGAGAACTATAGTCTGTTTGAACAGTTAAAAGAATCCGGAGGAATATTATCTGAGTATCCCATGAAATCAAAGGCATTGTCTTTTCATTTCCCCATGAGGAATCGATTGATTTCGGGACTATCCGATGGCATTTTTGTGATTGAAGCAAGAGAAAAGAGTGGGTCCCTTATTACTGTAGATCGTGGGTTAGAACAGGGAAAGGATATCTTTGCACTACCAGGTAGAGTAAATGATCCTTTATCCAAAGGATGCAATAATCTGATCCAAAATGGAGCGAAATTAGTACAAGAACCTCTCGATATCATCGTAGAGCTTCGAAATCAATATGGTAGCTATTTTGCTGATTATGGGAAGGAGAGAAAACCAATTGTTGAGGATGAGGCTCATGAAGTCTTATCAAGGAAGGAGAATCGAATCTTAGAAAACTTATCCTTAACACCAAGACATGTAGAGATAATTGCATTGGATACGAAACTAACAATTGCTGAGGTGATAGAGGCTTTGACAATAATGGAACTTACCGGAAGGGTATCTCAGGTGCTGGCACAATGTTATGTGAAACGGATGTAGAGAAGGGATGGATATCGCGCTAGGCAGTGTGGACGAAAAGGAAAGCCAAGGTTATCCG
>JAEYWQ010000198.1 GCA_023428885.1 Bacillota bacterium | reverse complement strand
TCTTCGGAAAGAACCGTAATTCGGCATTTGGATCCTTCGTGGTTATAGCGAATCTTCGCTGTTACTTCCATACCATTCACGTATTCAGGTATTGCCATTGCATTCAAACGATTTGCAATTAAGCCACTTGCTAATATATCCTCATTGGTTCCGATTACAACTTCATTGGTTTCAGGTCGGATTTCCACAACAAAGGCTGGTTTGCCAAGAGCTATTCCTAATCCCTTTCTTTGACCAACGGTATAATGAATAATCCCCTGATGTTTCCCAAGGACATTGCCTTTGGTATCAACAAAATTCCCCTGAGGCAAGGATGTTCCAGTGTATTCTTCAATAAATCCAGCATAATCATTATCTGGAACAAAGCAGATTTCCTGACTATCTGGTTTATGTGCAATACAAAGTCCAATTTCTTCAGCAATCGCACGAATCTCATCCTTGGTATACTCACCTACCGGCATCAAAGTTCGACTTAGTTGCTCTTGTGTCAAATTATAGAGAGCATAGGTTTGATCCTTTGCATGAGTAGCTGATTTTTTCAGTGCATAACGCCCATTTTCTAATTTTACCACTCTCGCATAGTGACCTGTGGCAATATAGTCTGCTCCAATTGCTAAAGAACGATCTAGGAGAGATTCCCACTTCACATAACGATTACAAGCGATACAAGGATTTGGAGTTCGCCCACTTAAATACTCATTTACAAAATAATCAATTACGTTCTCACGGAATGGTGTTTTAAAGTTCATGACATAATACGGTATATCAAGAGTATTCGCTACTCGTCTTGCATCATCTACTGCACTTAAACCACAACAGCCGCCGTTTTCTTCTTGTACTATTGTTTCTTCCTCTTGCCAAATCTGCATGGTTACTCCAATGACATCATAACCTGCTTTCTTTAACAAATATGCTGCCACAGAAGAATCCACACCGCCTGACATTCCTACTACTACTTTTTGCATTCATTACTCCTATCTAGTAAAACTATTAGTATTCTTCGCCTTCTTCTTCATCTTCATGAATATCACTTTTTGGTTTTTCAAGTCCGTCGATTTGAATTCCATTCTTAGTCGCATAATCCCATAAAGCAGAGTGAATTGCTTCTTCTGCTAATAAAGAACAATGTACCTTAACTGCTGGCAAACCATCAAGTGCCTCCATAACAGCCTTATTTGTTACTTTAAGAGCTTCGATTACGCTAAGACCTTTTACTAATTCTGTTGCCATACTGCTGGTTGCAACTGCTGCTCCACAGCCAAAGGTTTTGAATTTTACATCACGAATAATTTGGTTTTCATCAATATCCAAATACATTCTCATGATATCTCCACACTTGGCATTACCAACTGTACCAACCCCGCTTGCATTATCTATTTCACCAACATTTCTTGGATTCTGAAAATGATCCATAACTTTTTCACTATACATAGTACTACCTCCCATTAATCTTCCTCTAGTCTGAAAGCTAAGAAATCTCCTCAAACTCTGTAATTATAATTGTTATTTATTTTTTTTAATATAATCTTCATATAAAGGAGACATTTCACGTAGTTTTGATACGATTCCTTTGATACTTTCTACGACAAAATCAATCTCTTCTTTCGTTGTAAACTCACTTAAGGTTAATCGTAAGCTACCATGAGCGATCTCATGTGGCAAGCCAATTGCAAGTAATACATGAGAAGGGTCTAAGGAGCCAGAACTGCAGGCAGATCCACTGGATCCAGCAATTCCTTTCATATCAAGCATAATTAATAAGGATTCCCCTTCAATGAAACGGAAACAAAAACTTGCATTGTTTGGTAGACGTTTTTTCTTGTGACCATTCACACGTGAAAAAGGTATCTCACCTGTAACTCGATCAATTAAGTAATCACGCAAATTAGTTTCATACTTCATACGCTCTTCTAAGGATGCCATCGCTAGTTCTGTTGCTTTTCCTAATCCTACAATACCAGGTACATTCTCTGTTCCTGCTCTACGCTTTCTCTCTTGAGCTCCACCATGAATGAAGGAACGAACTTTAAGCCCTTGGCGAATATATAAGAAACCAACACCCTTCGGACCATTGAGCTTATGACCAGAAGCACTTAACATATCAATATTATAGTCATTGACATTGATTGGCACATGACCAAACGCCTGTACTGCATCTGTATGGAAGATAATGTTATGTTCTCTTGCTATTTGTCCAATTTCCTTTATAGGCTGAATCGTACCAATTTCATTGTTCGCAAACATCACTGAGATTAAAATAGTAGTCGGACGTATTGCTGCTTTTAATTCATCTAGCTTAACAACGCCTTCTTCATCAACCGGAATATAGCTAATCTCAAAACCTCTCGTTTTCAAATAATCACAGGTATGCAAAATTGCATGGTGTTCAATTTGAGTGGTTATGATATGATTCCCTTTTTGAGCATAAGCTTCAGCAACTCCTGTTAAAGCCCAGTTATCCGATTCAGATCCACCAGCTGTAAAATAAACATCACTACTACTACATCCTAATGCGGATGCAATTGTATCACGTGCATGGGTAACAGCTGTTTTACTCTTGGTAGCAATATCATAAATACTGGAAGGATTCCCATAGTATTCGTTAAAATAAGGTAACATTGCTTCGACAACTTCGACTTTCGTCTGAGTAGTTGCTGCATTATCTAAATAAATGCGTGTACTCATAAACATCTCTCCTTTATTAGTTACTTGCTATATAGTACGTTTGAATTAGCTATATGTGACATTCAAACAATCTTTCCCTAATAGTAGCTACTGTTAGATATGTAGCTATTCGCTTTATTCATACTATTTTACTATGATATGGCTATCATACTCTTAGTATATGCATTTGTCAACATCAATACATATTTTTCTTTCGTCAATCTATGATTTTTTTCTTTTGTCAATATAATTTTTTTTACAGTTCTTCCATCTACAACCACAAGGTCTTGTAAAAAAGCCAAAGGCGGAACTGTGACATGATTTTTCTACATTTGTACATAGAGTATTTCTCTTTCGAATATATATTAATAATTCAAATACTTCACACCATGTTAAGGAGTTAAGTTATGAGAAAAAACTCAATCATTCAGGGTACCTTAATATTGACTGTTGCCGGTTTACTCACAAGAATAATCGGTTTCTTCTATAAGATATTCCTATCCAACGCCTTAGGGCCTGAAGTTCTCGGTGTTTATTCCCTTATATTCCCTATCTATGGAATCTGCTTTACCTTATATGCCTCTGGAATCCAAACTGGTATCTCGAAACTAGTTGCAGAAGAATGCGGGAAAGGAAATGAGAAAAATGCTAAGAAGATATTAAGAACTGGTTTGATTGCTTCTTTATGCATTGCCCTTGCTTTATCTCTCTTAGTATATCTAGGTAGTGATTTCATCGCCAAGTATTATCTAATGGAGGTTAAAAGTGCAGCTTCCCTGCGAATTCTATCCTATGCTTTTCCCTTCTGTGGAGTAACCGCTTGTATCAATGGTTATTATTATGGCAAGAAGAAAGCTGGTATCCCTGCTTCCACCCAGCTTCTTGAACAAATGGTTCGTGTTACCTTTGTTTACATTATAGCTCTTTTCTTTGGCGATGGCAACCTTAGTATCACTTGTGAACTGGCAGTCTATGGTATTGTAGTAGGAGAAATAGCTTCGAACATCTTTAATATTCTATCACTACGCTTTCAAAAAATAAACAAGGAAAATAAAGATTTTGGTAATTTTTCATTTACGAAAGCACTTGGAAAAATTAGTATTCCCCTTTCACTAAACCGACTTCTTATTAGTATACTACATAGTGTAGAGGCTGTCATGATTCCTACTATGCTACGACGTTCTGGCTTAAGTACTGCCGAAGCACTTAGTTTATTTGGTATTCTTAACGGTATGACCTTACCTTTTTTATTATTTCCATCAACAATCACAAATTCACTCTCTGTTTTATTGTTACCTGCAATTTCAGAGGCAAAAGCACGTGAAAATAATAAGTTAATTGCCCATACGGTATCAGTCTCACTAAAGTATTCCCTAATTCTCGGAATATTTTCCGCTGGATTTTTCATTTATTTTGGCGAACCGCTTGGAATGTCTGTTTTTCATGTCAAAGAAGCTGGTACCTATCTTACCATCTTAGCCTGGCTGTGCCCGTTTTTATATGCTACAACAACCCTATCCTCCGTCATCAATGGGCTTGGTAAAGCTCATCTGACCTTTATTAACTCTATTATTGGTTTATCCTTTCGAATTATCTTATTAGCTTTTTTTGTACCTAGCTATGGAATTATGGGGTATTTGATCAGTTTATTAGTTAGTCAATTGCTGATTACAGGTCTAGACTTTTATATTGTTTACAAATACATTACTTTCCCTATCGATTCCATTAACTCACTGGTGAAACCTGCAATTGTTACATGGTTTAGCTGCTCCTTTATGTACCGAGTCTATGAATTAGTTATCACTATGGTTAACATCAACCGAATCATCGTAATACTTACCTGTTGCGCTATGTTGGTTGTTATTAATTTGACAATTCTAAAAATGTTTCATTCCATCGTTCGAGGTGAGTGGCATTTACGGTAGTGTTACAAGTAAAAACTGTAACCAATGATTTGATTAACTCATATAATGTTTTATAAATTATTTAAAGGAGATAAATAAATGGCAGCGTGTAATTGTAAAATGCCAACAAGTAACCCTTGCAAAAATGTCCCACCTGCTTGTATACCGCAAGAAATGGAGATAACTAATGTTAGACTAGCAGCTGCATATGTCCCTTATCAATTTCTTTGCCAATTATATAGCCCTATTGACGCACTAAGACGTGGAACTGCATTCCCAGAATTATTTAGTCCTTATGATGCAGGTCGAGACACATCTTGTGGTTGTATGCGCTAAGCAAAGGAGGTAATATGTTGAGTGATAATAGAATGGAATTAAGAAAACAGCTTTCTGCAATTCACATTATGGTAGAG
>JAEYWQ010000197.1 GCA_023428885.1 Bacillota bacterium | reverse complement strand
TGCTGCCGTTTCAAAACATACTGAATAAAGAAAAGAATCACAAGCACAACTACACAGGCTATCAATAAAAGTCCCAAACTTCTCCACATTGCTTTTGTTGAATCAGTGGTCATTGTAGCTCCTACCCCAGGTGCTTTTGTTGGACTTTGGGTCGGAGCTTTTGTAATTTCTGGCCCTTTGGTCGGAGTAATCGTTGGCTTCGGCTTAATTGTTGGTGATGGCTTAGGAGTATTTGTGGGTCCAATTTTCTCAGCTTCTTCTTCAATCTCTGGTATGAGGTTTAATACTCCATTGTCAGAATAGCCTTTTGTAACTTCCACTGGTATCCACCCAATTCCATCAAAATATACTTCAACCCAAGCGTGTGCGTTAAAGTCTCTAACATCCACACTCTTCTCACCATTCACAGGAATTGCTTCCCTAATATCCTGGGTGGTGACAACATAGCCTTCTACATAACGAGCTGGAATCTTGTAGTTTCGAAGAAGTAAGACTGCTGCAGTTGCATAATGTGAACAATAGCCTTCTTTCTTATCAAACAGAAAATACTCAGCAAAATCTACACCTTTCTCAGGTACTCCTGGAGAAAGGGAATAATTTGTGTTTTCATGAAGGTAAGAAATCACTGAACTTATAACCGATATCGTTCGCTCTACTCCATCTCCTATATCGTTAAGTCGAACCGAACGTAGCCGCTCTAACCCCTGAGACGGAAGTTGTGTATAAGTTTCATAGACAAATCTACGGTAGGCCTTCTCAAACTGCTTAAAACTCTCATAATCAGGTCTATTTACAATTTCTCGAGCGTAAGAATTTTGAGTAACTAAGTTAATCATCTGAGCCAAATTATAGTTCAAATCATACGGTAGATAACTATCACTAAATAAATACTCAGCTTTCTTCTCCTTAGGAGCCCAGTACTGATCCCCGATCTCACTCAGTTCCCCAAGATCTTTATAGTTGCTGATATAGGGTGCATATAAAAATTTTTTATTAGCATTCACATAATTAACTTTTACATTGCCTAGCATCGTTGGAATCTCTGGTCCAAAAAGCAAGTTGGATGTATTGCTTGATTGGACGGAATCTGATTTAATTAAGGTTAGCCATTCCCAAAGTAAGGTATCCCCACTAAACCTATCTCGTCCATATCGATCAACAATCTCTTGATATTCCATTTTTTCTGAATTGGATAGATCAGCCCATTCCACAGCTTTATAACGCCCACCTGCAAAGCCTTTTAAGTACTCATAGGTCACATTTCCGTTTATGGTTACCTTCAGAGCAGTCTCCCCTGTGAATTTCACTTCTCCAACATCACCTAATTTTCCACTATCTAAACCACCTGAATACTGACTACTATCTCCCGAAAAAGGATTAATTTCATTCCAGTCATTCTTGATATCCTCCATTACATCAGCAATGGAAAAATCCTTAATCGCCTTTTGTAGTTTTACTTTTCGGTCGGTTAAGTCAACTTTTTGATCATAGTATTCATTCGTTACTACAATGCGTACTAATAAAAAAGAGACTAACAAACAAGATATCATAACTAGTGCTGCTTTGATTCGGAGTTGTTGCTTTTGTGTACCTGCTAACTCATGTCGGTTTTCACGCTTAAGGAAAGGTAATTTATGATAGGCCCCAGGAATATGGTCCATAGTACGAAACCCTAGATATGCTAATAGCGTTAATAGCATAAAGCTACCTGGTGGGGTCAAACCAAGCGCTAGTAAGCCTCCAAAAAAGAAAAGAATACAAAACAGGTATACAGAGCGCATATAATGCTTATAAACTTCCAACGCCGTGACCAATGCAAGCACTTGTACTACTAACAGAAGAATAGCAGTAATTGATTTTTTCGGGTCTAAATACACCAGAAATCGAACTGGATTTAGCTCATAATATAACGCCGCCTTCTCAATAATTGCATTTTCCAAGCAATAGAAGCCATTCTCTATATATCCCCAATAATGGTATACAAAGCCTCCAATCACCGCAAAATATAGCAAAAAAAACAAAGCTTGAAAGCGTTTAATCTCATTTAAACCAACATGTACAAACACTGTGAATAAGATACCTAGCAAGAAAACCTTGTGATCAACACCTAAGGATAGCCCCTCAATCCAGCTATAGATAATGCCAATCACACCAAACAGAGTAAACATAGTCTGAAAGAATAAGGTTAAGCCTAAGTTTTTCTTACCATCAGAAGTAATTCGAACATTGTTATCTATTTTGATGCCACTATCAATATGTGACTGGTTCATCCTATTCCCCTCCTCTTACAGCTCCATCAAAGAACTAGCCACATCCTCGTTCCTTAAGAACGTAAAATTCATTCCCATGCTTTCTAGATGTAAAGCTAGATGATCTCTCATACTACTAACCTGGTTTGACATCATTACCACATGGGTTATGGCTGATTTTCTTGCCTGATTTAAAAGGCTAATGGTCTCTTCCTTCATCCTAGGTGCAAGATAATAGATATTGGTATATTGATCATTCCCAAATTGTGCTTCATGATATGTTATTAGGCTGTGCTCCATCCCAAAAGGACTGCAATGATAGATCATAGATATCGCCTCATAGATATCCTCTTCATGCTCTATGCGAATTCGTTGACATGATTGAATACGATCATCGAACCAGATTACATAATGAATCTGCTCCCTTAGTATCATGGATACTGAGATGGACAGTAACGCCTCCATCAAGGCATCCACTACTGCAATCTCATCCACACTATACAACATGCTAAAATCTATCATAACTGCCACTGCACAGTTTACAGGTAAGCCAAATTGCTTTACCATCAACTCCTCTTGTTTTAAGCTAAGCTTCCAATGAATTCGATTCATCTTATCACCAGGTGTGTATTCGCGGATTCCAAATAACTCAGAAACATCATCTCCACTCTTTGTCGTTGAAAAGATATCTGATTCCACCAAAACATTGGGATTCTCAGCTACCAAGGATTTCTCAATCAGGTTTAAGTTGGGCAATATTGTAACATTCTCAACATCAGAACAGGGCTTACGAAAACGCCATAACCCAAGATAATCATATAAATAGACTCTATGGATCCTATATTCGTTAATCCCACAATATTGGGAATGAGCAGACAAAGAAAGCGCAATCTCTCTTTTCCCATCTAGCGCTGTTATTAAGACTTCCTTTTGTGATTTTGAATGAAATCGATTGCGATAAGTAAGTACTATCTTTAGTTTCGGCAAGGGTAAAATGGAGCGATTTTGTAAACTCACAATGATCTGGTATGGAGTTTGCTTGGTCCCAACAAACGTATCCGTAGTTAGTTGGATATCCACATACCTCTTTAAAATAATACCAATAATCCACAAAAAAACAGGAAGTATCAGCAGCATGAGGAAAAGTACCATTGTAATATACTCATTGTATAAGAGAGCAAATAATCCAAAAAACAAGAGTAAGAATACATACCATAGTTTGGTCCTTAACATAGTTCCCCCTTATGATTGTTTGACAACTAGTCTCGGTGCTGCTACATTGAGTAGAATCTGCTCAATAATCATATCCATGGTAACGTTATTCACTCTGGCCTTTGGCTTTAAAACCATACGATGCATTGTAACCTCTTTAAAGATAGCTCGTACATCGTCAGGGATAACATAGGTTCTTCCACATAACATGGCATATGCTTTTGCCATGGAAGTTAAGGCTAAGGTACCTCTTGGGCTAACCCCTAAAGCAATTAAATCATGCTCTCTTGTACGTAAGACTAAGGTAGCTATATATTGATAAATCGCTTCATGGACAAAGATCTGTTCCACAGCAGCTTGCATCTGAAGCAATTCCTCCAACCTTAAAACACGTTGAACCAATTCCATAGGATCACTTTGATTCCGCCCCTTTAAGATTTCAACTTCACTTTGAATATCCGGATAACCCATACTTAATCGCACCATAAAACGATCTAATTGAGACTCTGGAAGCATCTGAGTTCCTACCGAACCAATTGGATTTTGCGTTGCAATGACTGTAAATGGTTTCGGCATTGGAAATGTAATCGCATCAACCGTTACCCTTGACTCCTCCATTACTTCAAGCAAAGCAGATTGAGTCTTTGATGAGGTACGGTTAATCTCGTCTGCTAGGAATAAGTTACAAAAAATACTACCTTTCTTAAAGCTTGGCTCCTTTTCCTTCTGATCATAGATATGGAATCCAACTACATCCGAAGGAAGTACATCTGGTGTAAACTGCATACGGTGATAATCAAGATCAAGCGCTTTACTAAATGCTATTGCCAGGGTGGTCTTACCTACTCCAGGTATATCTTCGATTAAAATATGCCCCTTAGCTAGGATAGCTGTGAGCACTTTGACAATAATCTCATCCTTACCAATTACAACCTTTCGAATTTCTTGAATTACTTGATTCATTAACTGTACATATTGATCCATAATACCCTCCCATTATTTAATCATCCCTATGATTTACCTCAAATCTTGAGAAATATAAACTCTTAAGAATAAAAACTTAAGAAAATAGTTGTTTTCTCTTCTCTTGTCATAACTTACATTCTGTCCACGCCCGAATAAATTAGACAAGTTTTCCAATATTCATACCCACTTTACCACATTATTTCCCCGATATCAATTTGAAAAAGGAAACTTAAGTAAATCTTAATGTATTGTACCATCAACTTTATTTTGCTTATTCCTCTACGGAAAAATCGACAAAAAAGTAAATATAGCTCTCCCAAATAGACCTTTATGTTGTATAATATAAGTTGATTCCAGATAAGATTTTCAAAGCATAAGAAAGGATTCTAATCAATGAAACTTCCAGATCACTATACCTCCGGTGAGTTTGCTCGTATGGCTCATATCTCCATTCGTACCATCCGCTTCTACGATAAGCAAGGAATCTTAAAACCTTCTTATGTATCGCAAGCTGGTACACGCTTTTATTCTGATACTGATTTTGCAAGATTACAGCAGATATTATTATTGAAGTATCTTGGTTTTTCCTTGGAAGATATTAAGAACATGACCATTAACGATACGGATTATCACATCCTATTGAATTCCCTGAATCTTCAATTAAAGCTTGTTCAAGATCGAATGGAACAGATGCAACTTGTAGAAAAAGCGATTAAAGACACAGTATCTGCAATTGAAAAGAACCAGGATATTAACTGGAGCCAAATGCTAGAATTAATTCATCTTACAAATATGGAAAAAAGCATTAAGACCCAGTATCAGAATGCTACCAATATCAGCAGTAGAATCAACCTCCATAAATTATTCGCCGTCAACAAGCAAGGCTGGTTTCCATGGCTCTATGAAAACTGTGCAATTCAGAAGGGGATGCGGATATTAGAAATAGGTTGTGGTAATGGTGCCTTATGGACTGAGAACCTTACTCTCCTGCCGAAGGATGTAAGCGTAGTTCTATCTGACCTCTCAGAAGGAATGCTTCGAGATGCCAGAAGGTCCATTGGCCAGACGGATTTACGTTTTTCCTACCAAGAAATAGATTGTCACTATATTCCCTATGCCGATCAGAGCTTTGATCTTATCATTGCCAATCATGTACTCTTCTACTGTCATGACTTAGCACAGGTATTAACTGAGGTAAAGCGAGTGTTAAAACCAAATGGTCGATTCCTATGCAGTACTTACGGTTTCAAACATATGAAAGAAATTAATCAGTTAGTTCATGATTTCGATAGTAGGATTGCCTTGTCTGCTGAGACCTTATATGAAAAGTTTGGTCTAGAGAATGGATTATCTTTACTTAGGCCATATTTTTCTCAGGTACAGACTCTTCTATTTCATGACTATCTTCTGGTGAATCAAGCAGAGCCACTAATAGAATATATCCTATCCTGTCATGGCAACCAAAATCAATTCATTCTCGACCGTTACAAAGAATTTCGCGTATATGTAGATAAAAAAGTCAAAAGTGGCTATCATATTACAAAGGATGCAGGGATCTTTGTGTGTTCTGTTGACTCCAAAATACAAGAACCATAACTCACTTAGTGTCTGAGTTAGATTAAATAAGAATTCCGATCAAGTACGAAAGTGCCAGACCGGAATTCTTTTTCGATTCTAAACTCACATTTTTGTTCCAAAGCGACTTTCAAAGGAACAGTTCCATACTCAATACACTCCCTAATAAAAAAATTTACAAACATTGAAAATAATGCTTGCAGGTGACGTAACGTCACCTTTTATAATGATAACAAGAGTAAAAAATATATTACATAAAGGAGGCTTAACATGAAAGGTATTATTCTAGCTGGTGGATCAGGAACCCGTCTATATCCACTTACTATGGTAACTTCAAAGCAGTTGTTGCCAATCTACGACAAGCCAATGATTTACTATCCTATGTCCGTTTTAATGAATGCTGGTATCCGCGAAATCCTTATTATATCCACTCCTCAGGATACCCCACGATTTCAAGAGTTATTAAAGGATGGTCATCAGTTCGGTGTGGAACTGTCCTATGCCATTCAACCAAGTCCTGACGGTCTTGCCCAAGCATTCATCATTGGCGATAAATTCATTGGGTCTGATGCTGTAGCTATGGTCCTTGGAGATAATATCTTTGCAGGTCACGGCTTAAACAAACGATTAAGAGCAGCCGTTGAGAATGCAGAACACGGACGCGGTGCAACCATCTTTGGATATTACGTTGATGACCCAGAGCGTTTTGGAATCGTAGAGTTCAACGCCAAAGGAAAAGCTATTTCCATAGAGGAAAAGCCACAAAAGCCAAAGAGTAATTACTGCGTCACCGGTTTGTATTTCTATGATAACCGTGTTGTAGACTATGCCAAACAATTAAAACCAAGTGCTCGTGGTGAATTAGAAATTACCGACCTTAACCGAATCTATCTAGAAAATGACAACTTAAATGTTGAATTGTTAGGTCAGGGCTTTACATGGTTAGATACCGGGACTCACGAAAGTCTTGTGGATGCTACTAATTTCGTGAAAACTATGGAAATTCATCAGCACAGAAAAATAGCCTGTCTGGAAGAGATCGCATACCTCAATGGATGGATTACAAAGGAGGAAGTCCTTAAAGTCTACGAAGTTTTCAAGAAAAATCAATATGGACAGTATCTAAAGGATGTACTCGACGGAAAATATATTGATAAGCTCCGTTAAGCATCATTTCGTCATATGAACTTAGCAATAACTATTTACTCATATAGAAACAGTAACAAATGAATCAACAAAAACTAAACCTTATAAAATAAAGAATAGGAGACCTTATATGACTATTATTGTAACCGGCGGTGCCGGCTTTATTGGAAGTAATTTTATCTTTCATATGCTAAACAAATATCCGAATTACCGTATTGTTTGCCTGGATTGTCTGACTTATGCAGGTAACTTATCCACCCTGGCTCCTGTAATGGATAATCCTAATTTTCGTTTTGCCAAGATCAATATAACCGACCGAGAGGCTGTGTTTCAACTATTTAAAGAAGAACATCCTGAAATAGTCGTCAACTTCGCTGCTGAAAGTCATGTGGATCGCTCGATTGAGAATCCAGAAGTATTTTTAGATACCAACATCAAAGGTACAGCAGTTTTGATGGATGCCTGTAGAACCTATGGAATTGAACGTTATCATCAGGTATCTACTGATGAAGTCTATGGTGACTTACCACTAGATCGACCAGATCTATTCTTCACAGAAGAGACACCAATTCATACCAGCAGTCCATATAGTTCTTCCAAAGCTGCTGCTGATTTACTGGTATTAGCTTATCATCGCACCTATGGCTTACCAGTCACAATCAGTCGTTGCTCTAATAACTATGGGCCATATCACTTCCCAGAGAAACTAATTCCACTTATGATTGCTAATGCATTAAAGGACAAAGCACTTCCTGTGTATGGCAAAGGTGAAAATGTCCGTGATTGGTTATATGTAGAGGATCATTGCAAAGCGATTGATTTAATTCTTCATAAGGGGCGTGTAGGTGAAGTCTATAACATTGGTGGGCACAATGAGATGAAGAACATCGATATCGTAAATATCATCTGTAAGGAACTTGGGAAACCTGAAAGTCTAATCACTTACGTTACAGATCGCAAAGGTCACGATATGCGCTATGCCATTGATCCTACGAAGATTCATAATGAGTTGGGTTGGCTTCCAGAAACAAAATTTGCAGATGGTATCAAAAAGACAATTCAATGGTATCTAGAACATAAAGAATGGTGGGAAACTATCATCTCAGGAGAATACCAGAATTATTATGAGACCATGTATGGTAATCGTTAAGTCCATTCAAGACGTTAAAGAAAGGAAGTAACATGAAAATACTTGTAACTGGTGCCAAGGGACAACTTGGGCACGATGTAATCCATGAGTTATCGAAACGAAAACACGAAGCTGTGGGGCTTGATATCGACGATATGGATATCACCGATATGAATTCCGTTACACATATGATTAAGACAACAAAACCTGATGCTGTCATACACTGTGCTGCCTGGACAGCAGTCGATGCTGCAGAGGATTGCATAGATCAGGTTCGACTCGTCAATGCGACGGGTACAGAATATATTGCTACCGTATGCAAAGAACTTGATATTAAGATGATGTATATCAGTACAGATTATGTATTCAATGGGAAAGGTACACACTTCTGGCAAGCAGATGATTTGGATCGTCAACCTGTAAACATCTACGGACAAACAAAATATGAAGGTGAATTAGCCATAGAGCGTATCTTAGATAAATATTTTATCGTTCGTATTGCATGGGTCTTTGGAGTTAATGGGAAAAACTTTATTAAAACTATGCTAAACCTAGGAAAAACACGTGATAGATTAACGGTCGTGTGTGATCAGGTTGGTAGTCCTACTTATACTAGTGATCTTGCTATACTACTAGTAGATATGATTGAAACTGATAAGTATGGACGCTATCATGCCACCAATGAAGGAATCTGTTCCTGGTATGAGTTAGCATGCGAGATTTTTTCACAAGCTGCTTCGATGGGTCATGAAGAATATGATTCTGCACATCTGACCGTAGAACCAGTGTCATCAGACCAGTATCCAACCAAGGCTAAGCGCCCTGCAAACAGCAGAATGAGCAAAGACAAGTTAATAGAAAACGGCTTTGAGAGGTTACCGATTTGGCAAGATGCTGTAAAACGCTATTTACATGAGATTGAATTTTAAAGGGATTGATCAGAATAAAATTTGCATTTGTTGCAGTTTGCCGATATTTCGAAACTGAAAAAAGAACAGACTAGGCAACTTAGCAATGCCAAGTTGCGCTACAGAAAGAGGTTTATATGGGAAAAATTAATGTTACAAAGTGTCCTATTGAAGGACTATACATCATTGAACCAACCGTATTTGGCGATTCTAGAGGTTATTTTATGGAAACCTATAATCAAAAGGATATGGAAGATGCAGGATTATTTATGAACTTTGTTCAAGATAACCAATCCAGCTCCACCAAAGGGGTTCTTCGTGGCTTACATTTTCAAAAACAACATCCTCAAGGAAAACTGGTTCGTGTGATCAAAGGAAGTGTATTTGATGTGGCAGTAGATATTAGAAAAGACAGTAAAACCTTCGGAAGGTGGTTTGGCGTAGAGCTTTCGGAAGAGAATAAAAAACAGTTTTACATCCCCGAAGGCTTCGCCCATGGTTTCTTGGTCTTAAGCGATGTGGCTGAATTCTGCTATAAATGTACAGACTTTTATCATCCGAATGATGAAGGTGGCTTAGCCTGGAATGATCCTGAGATTGGGATAGAATGGCCACAATTAGAAGGAAATTATAATTATAGCGCATCAAGCAAGGGATATCGCTTAAATGATGGTACCGCTTTAAACATAAGTGATAAAGATCAACTATGGGAACCCTTAAGCAAATCCAATCTCTAAACACGTTGAATATAAGCATAAAAGTCTAATCTCCAAGGATGCTTTTTATCCCATAAAGTTAGACTTTTTATTTTAACTGACTTATGTTATTATATCTATAGTTACATATTTTTACAGTTGGTATAGGAGTGAGTATGGTAAAGATTCTTTTAATCGATGATGATATTGAAGTGCTAAAGATGAATCATACGTATCTAAAAAATGAAGGTTATGAAGTTTTTTCTACCAATATTGCTAACAAAGGAATTGAACTAACTCGATTAAAGAAACCTGATTGCATTGTGCTCGATGTCATGATGCCCCATATGAATGGTTATGAGGTCTGTAGGCAGATTCAAAAGTTTGCGGATACGCCAATTATATTCTTAACGGGATGCGATTCTGAAAACGATAAGGTAAATGGGCTTTCTCTTGGTTCTGACGACTATATTGTAAAACCATATAGCCTGCGAGAATTAAAAGCTCGCATTGATGTCATTGTACGAAGAGTTTCTGGCATTTCCAGAAACATTACAAAGGCATCACAACTAGCATTCAGCGACTTAATCATTGATAAACTTACCCACAAAGTATTCTACCTATCAGAGGACTTGCAATTAGCCAATCGTGAATATGAAACATTATTGTTTCTGGCTGAACATCCTAATCAAGTAGTCACATATGAAGATCTAGGTACAGCAATCTTTGGTTCCTATCAAGCAAATGACCGCCGTTCCATCATGGTAATGGTCAGCCGTTTACGTAAGAAATTTGCAGGACATCTTGCTTTAGAAAATATGTTAGAAACTGTTTGGTCCGTAGGTTATAAATTTGTAATTAGAGAAGGACGATTAGATGAAAAAACAAACATTCCAAGATCCTATAGTCGAAAGCAATAGCATAGAAGTTCTTTCGAAAAAGCTTATTGCAATTACGAATGAATTAACCATAGCAAACCAGGAATTAGCTCATGCACAGCGAGAACGAAGCATGATGATGTCCAATATATCCCACGATTTACGCGCTCCAATTTCTGCAATTCGAAGTGCTGTGGATCTGCTTCTTCTCGGGCAATCACTAACAGAAGATGACAAGCAGCAAGCAATAAAATTAATCGACCGTCGTACCTTAACACTAGAAACTATGATTCATGACTTATATCTGTTGCTAACGTTAGATAATAATGAATTATCATTTCATTTTGAAACCATCGAAGCAAGTCCATTCTTTGAAGAATACTTCTGCAATGCCTTAATTGATGAACGATATAATGATAAGAATATGTATTTAGATCTTTCTGAAAATATGAGTTTAACAATTACGATTGATATTCAACAAATGATACGCGTTTTAGATAACTTATTCACAAATGCAGCAAAGTATTCACATCCAGATGCTGATATTACATTAGCAGTTAAACCAAGCAGCGATGCAAATCAACTTGTCATCCAAGTCATCGATACAGGAATTGGTATACCGGCAGAATGTCTTACCAATATCTTCGATCGCACTTATAAGGTCTCTTTGTCAAGAACTCCAGAGACAGCCACCGGAAGTGGTTTAGGATTATGTATTGTGAAATCAATCATCGAAAAACACAAGGGACATATTAGCTGTGATAGTCAGATAAATATAGGGTCAACCTTTACGATCCTGCTTCCTATCACAGGAACTCTCTAAATGTGGCACATAATTTGATATTAGGACTGTCTCATGGTTGTGAGACAAAAAAGGAAGTCCAGTTACTATAACTGTACTTCCTCTATTTTTTTCCCTACAATTTTAAGTTCTCTATCACAAAACTTAAGGATACTCTTTCTATGAGTAATAATCA
>JAEYWQ010000053.1 GCA_023428885.1 Bacillota bacterium | reverse complement strand
GATATAGGGTTACATTATTTCCAACAATCGCTGTTTCTCCTATTACCACTCCGTGTCCATGGTCAATAAACAGACCCTTTCCAATGGTAGCCCCGGGATGTATCTCGATTCCTGTCTTTCTTGCAGTTCTTTGAGAATACCATCTAGCCAACAGATAATGATGATTCTTATATAATTTGTGAGCGATACGATGACGTATCATTGCCTTAAAACATGGATATAAGAAGACTTCCAAGTTTGATTTAATGGCAGGATCACGCTGACGTATAATCTGAATCTCTTCATGAATAAACTTAAATAAACCCATATCTATTCCTCCAGTTTATTTTACATACAGTGAAATTTGAACCAAAGAGCTAATTGCTTTACATATTATTTATGTACTTTGCTTTCGCGAAAAAAAAACTCCGTCTCAAAAAAGAGACGAAGTTATATCCGTGGTTCCACTCTAATTCACAACTTATTATTGTGATCTCATACAGATAACGGCTGTTACCGAGTCCTGCTACTCATGTTCACAAGACCAGCTCCCGGAGGCACTTCATCTAATGTCCTATCAGGAATGCTTACAGCCGGTGACATTCCCTCTCTGTGATACTCTATAAGACTACTCTATCCGTTCAATGCTTTTCACCTATCTAATTAGTATTATTCTACGCAAAGATTTTGTTTTTGTCAATAAAATTCCAGTAATTACATACTACAGCTCTTAATGTTTCCCACAACCGCTACAACCTTCACATTTGCTAGAACGACTCTCATTAGGATCGTATTCATAGGCAACAGAATCTCTACCATTATAGGCATAATTAAATACAGAATTCAACAAACATATAGCTTGTGCTGATATTCCTTCACCACTTCCGGTAAACCCAAGCCCCTCTTCGGTGGTAGCCTTTATATTAATTTGACTTTTCTCAATTTCCAATACATTCGCTATATTCTCCACCATGAGAGGAATATATGGTGCTAACTTTGGGCGCTGAGCCACGATGGTAGCATCAATGTTACCAATCAGATAAGTTTCCTGATCTACTAATTGTTTTACATGTTTTAATAGCTCTATGCTAGAGATTCCATTGTATTTCTCATCTGTATCTGGAAAATGCTTTCCAATATCACCAAGTGCCATAGCTCCTAGTAAGGCATCCATAATTGCGTGTATTAATACATCCGCATCAGAATGTCCTAGCAATCCCTTCTCATAAGGAATTGTCACACCACCAAGGATCAAATCTCGGTTTTCTACCAGTTTATGAACATCATATCCCATTCCTACTCTCATAATAAACCTCTTTCTCATGTGAAAATCTTTACTTTCCACATTCATTTTACTATATAAGGTACTAAAACCTCCAAGGCATGAGTCTTTCGCTTTATGCAAATCCCATTATCACTAACGAATGGGCTTTGGACCGTGTCTTATTGTAGATTTAACAAAGCACGCTCCCATTCTGTGAGCATGGTTTCATCATCATAAAAGATTAAGTTTGCTCTCGCTTGTTCTACTAAGATATCAGTTTCTTGTGGCAAGAGTAAACGAAATACCTCCTGATATTCGTCACCTGCAAAGCACTCGCCTAACACTTCTTTTAAATCACTTAAGCTGTGAACCTGTTCTTTTAGTAAGCTTATTTTGTCGTTGATATATCGCATAGACTGCATTTCTTGGATGAATCGTCTTAGCTCCTCATCCGGCATCATCTCGCCTTCAAAGTAAGCTTGTGTTTGCTGATACTCACGATCAAACATGACAAAGGTATGAGTTAAATTGTTTAAGGTCAGATTCTGCTGTAGACGATAAGCAATCTCATTTACCTTCGTTTCTACATACATTACCATATCAGCTTTCGTTAAGTCAAGTTGTGAAAGCACTTGATTTGCATAGTCTTTGAGTAATAGAGATAATTGACCGATACTTTTCCCTTTTAAGAGATGATATAACTGCTCTTGCTGCTGTAAGGTAATGTTTAACCCCAGAATATCTTCTGATATTAACCTAAGACCAAGAGCATTTTGTAATACCAATTCAAATATATTAATTAAATATTCTCTTGCCTCCTTGTGATAACCCAGCAGCAGGGAATTGATATGGTCTACAGAGAACTTTTGAAGGAATTGATTCTCCAGATAAAGCCTTCTTAGATATTCATACATGTATTCCACACCATCTAGGCCCTCTACCTCTACCGCAAGAGGGTAATCAATCTCTACATCACTTAGGTGGGCCTTAAACCTTGGTTGATAGGTTGGGAAGAATTTTGTTAGCCCAGTCTTAACTGTGTCACGATAAGCTATGTTATCCACATCCACATAAGAATCCTGGATCTTTATTAACAATTCCTTACATGTTTGTACACAGTCTTGTACCGCTTGAATCCCTAATTCTAAGACCTCCTCTAGGGATTTTTCCTTGCCATTAGCTAAAACAACTTGGGTTGACATCATAGATAAGGTCGTTTTCCCACCGTAAGGAGCCGGGTTATCTAAGGATTTGTAATAACTATTGATACAGTAATCCATGGATTTTAGTATCATCTGAGCGGTCTCTACAGATACCGAAGTACTATCTCCGCTGGTATATTTAAAAACTTGCTTTCCTAATAATTGATATAACTCTTCCGCTTGTTGCTCTGTCATACTTCCCCTCATTTCTACACTCTTATAATAACGCATATCTAGTTTGTGGAGCATATGCTCTATTTAACCTTTGCTGAAATTTGCAGTGTTTTTAAGGCCTCATGAACTGTAGAAGTACATTTTCCATGTCCAAGAAGCTCATTTACAATCTCTTGCTCCAGATTGAAACCTACCGTTTTTAAATCCTCAATCACATATTCTTTGCTTTCCTCTTTTGTGGCAACAACAAGAGCTGTTTCATTATGGAAGAAATCAAAATAGAGCACGCCCTTCGTACCTACGATTTCAACGTAATCCTTTGTGTATTCACATTGATAGTGCCAGTTTCCACTGACACAGATTCCGGAATCAAATTTTAGATTACAACACACAGAGGCAATTTCGCCATTTTCAGGAACTTGAGTTTTCATAATCGAATGCTCTTTAATAGTACCGAATAAAAATACAAAATAATCTAGGATATGAATATCAGTTTCGGTAAACTCATTGCCTCCTGAAATAGCAGGATTTGCTCTCCATTGGGTTTTTTCCTTCATTGGGGCGACATAGCGAGTTATATGTGCACCCAAAACTTCTCCAATTGTATTCTCACTTACTAGCTCTTTGATCTTTACAAAACGATTCATAGCTCTTCGATAAAAAGCAACAAACGCCTTCTTTCCTGCCAGTTCAAAGGCTTCTTGAATCGCTAACCCCTCTTCATAGTTCATAGCCAATGGTTTTTCTATCAGGCAATGCTTTCCCGCCTTTGCACACATAAGCGCATACTCCATATGTTTGTCTGGTGTGACAGCAATATACACAATATCAATTTCCTCATCAGCAAGCAATTCTTCTATAGAGGAATAGACAATGCCATGTCCATGTCGTTTCACCCAATCCTGTGCTTTTTCTAGGGTACGGTTGGTGATTCCCTTTAACCTTGACCCTTTTGCTAGATATAAGCCAGGTCCATTCTTAACCTCGGTAACATCACCACATCCAATCATTCCCCATGTTACTATATCCATAAAAATATCCCTGCCTTTCTACCATATAAGCTTCCAGGGCTAAAAAGCCCTGAATGCTTTCTCATTGATTACTCTTACTTTACTTATCATACAAAATTATTAACCATTGCTTCATCGATTGTATCAAAATCAATGATCTTCGTTGCTATCTTTTCTACAAAAGCCTTATCATGTTCTACAAATAACATGGTTGGTTGAAATTCCTCAATGAGTTGTTCTAGCTGCATGCGTGAAAAAATATCCACAAAGTTCAGCGGTTCATCCCAGATATAAAGATGTGCCTGCGCACAAAGGCTTGTTGCAAGTAATACCTTCTTTTTTTGTCCTCCGCTAAAATTCTCTATGTTTTTATCAAACTGGAGACGTTCAAAATCTAATTTGCGAAGAATAGCCTTAAACAAGCTTTCATTCATATCATGTTCCTTCATATAATCTGTCAAGCTACCTTTTAAGTGACTGGTATCCTGAGATACATAGGAGATCTTAAGGCCACCTGCCTTGATCAATTCCCCCGAGCTTTGGATCCCTTCACCAAGAATGTACTTGATCACACTGGATTTACCGCAACCATTCCCACCTTTTAGAACAATCCTATCCCCTCGATTGAGGATAAAATTTAAATCCTTTGTTATCTTTCGTCCATCATAATAGATTGCAAAATCTTTTGCTTCTAATAAACGTTCTTTATGATAGTCTAACGGAAATAGCTTCAAATCATCCACAGTCTCTATATTTTTTAATAAGAGTTTCTTTTCTTCAATGGCATTTTGCTGACGATGCTCTAGGTTTTTTCTACGTTGCTGCATTCTTCTGGATTTCTCACCAATATAAGCCCGCGAATCGATAAACTTCTCCTTAACTAATGGATTAAATCCAATCTTACTTCTTTCCACCTTATCTGCCCATTCGCTGGTAAGGCGTGCAGATGCCTCTAAACGACTAATATCCTTCTTCAATCTGTCATTCTCAGCTAATTCATATTCATCTTGTCTTCGTTTATTCTCCCACCAAGAACTAAAGTTTCCAACTTCCACCGCAATATTTGCACGATTAATGACAAGCACATGGTCTATACAGGAATCCAAAAAATATCGGTCATGAGATACTAAGATAAATCCTTTTTTACTATTTAAATACTCTTTAACCAGCTCTCTTGCCTGCATATCCAGATGATTGGTTGGCTCGTCAATCAAAAGAAAATGATTATCTTGAGAAAATAATAGTGCTAGCAATACCTTGGTTTGTTCCCCATAACTTAAAGTCTGAAACGGACGGTATAAAACCTCTGAATCTACTTGTAATAAGCTTAACTCACGACAAATCTTCCACAGCTCATACTCTGGTTGCAGGTGTTCCATGACGTTGATGGTATTTTCTTCTTTCCACTCCTCCAATACTGTATATGGAAAGTAATCAACTACCACACTTTTGCTGATGCTTCCTCGGTACTCATACTTACCCAATAGAAGGTTAAGAAAGGTAGTTTTACCTCTACCATTTCGCCCAATAAAGCCTAATTTCCAATTAGTATCTATAGAAAAACTGACATCTTCAAAAATATTATCATAACTTCCGTCATAATAAAAAGTTAAATTACTTACATTGATCTGTGACATACTTATCCTCCATACTATCAATAAACTGCGAATTTTGAAAAATCTTGATTTCCAATTTATGCACCTTACTTTCCTAATAAATAGTGGCTTTTTAATTGATAGGCAATCCTAATGAATTTGCCATCAATAAAAAGAGGATGCAAGTAATCACTCACATCCTAATAGTATCATCACATAAGCTATACATGCTTAGTACGAAGCACAAGCATGCTTAGCTAACTGTAATTAAGAAAGGGGGACAATCCAGTTAAGGCTTCAAACCTATACTTTTCCTTACTTATAATTTACAGTTGCATTCATACGATTAGAGTGTAACAGGAGCTTATCCTACCACATAAAAGATGGAGATCATTCTTGCAATACGCATAACAAATAAAACAGCCTTGTGCTGTTGCAATCTGTTTGCTGAATTCAATTCTAATTTGCAAGAGAACTACCGCATCTTTTCAACTCCAATCTTATATTATCTAATCGCATTTTATCAGACTAAACCCTAACAGTCAACCCAGAAGATGACAAATAAATGTTATTCATTTACTTAAGGTTTACCTACCTAAGATATTATGATGCTGAAATATGAAATATATCATCTGTAATCCCTAGATAATTCCAGACCACATAATCCCCAAACTATTCCAAACAGGTACTGCATTCCATACACTTTCATTGGTATATGGTAGGAAATAACAGATTACAAAGTTCTCCACTGGATCGATTAGCAAATTACATCGTCCGGCACCTTCATGCCCATAGGTGCCTTCGGAATAGATAAAATCGTCTCCGCATCGTTTGTCCGGTCCTAACCCATAAGGACGATAGCTTCCTGTCCCCCTTTTAATAGCATTTTCCCTAATATACAGTTCTATTATTTACCATTATAGTTTTACTAGAGCCCCCTGTCAAATTACTATCTTGATATTTTTTGCTAATTATTCTACTCGACATTCATCAAAAGTTCGGTTACTCTAATAGTAATCATACGAACGATTATCGAATTAGGAGGACTCTTATGAAACCTTATATAAAACTTATCAAGATTGCCATTGGCAGCGCTCTTGCTATCCTAATTGCAAATGCCCTTGGCCTAAAGTATGAAACCTCTGCTGGAATCATCACTCTTTTAACGATACAAGATACAAAAAAAGAAACCCTCTTGGTTTCCTTAAAACGAATCAGTGCCTTTTGTTTGGCTTCGTTGATCGCCTACGCTCTATTCTCATTTTTGCCCTATCATGCCGTTACCTTTGGTTTGTTTTTGATGCTATTTGTTGGAAGCTGTTATTTTCTAAAGCTACATGATGCGATCGCCATGAACGCTGTCCTTTCTACCCATTATCTCATAGAGCAGAACGTATCCCTTTCTATGATTACCAATGAGCTACTCTTATTAGTTATCGGTGCTGGAATTGGCACCTTACTCAACCTTTTCATGGTAAGCAATGTGAAACTAATTCGTAAGGAGCAGTCCATCATTGAGGCCGATTTAAAGACCTTATTATCTAGGATGTCAACTTATATCGTAACAGCTGATAAGTCCGACTATACCAGCCAATGCTTTACAGCCCTAGAAAATCATATTAATCTTGGCTTACAACATGCTTATACCAATATGAATAACACCCTATTTCATGAAAGCCAATACTATATTCGATATATGGAGATGCGCAAGCAACAGTTTCAAGTGTTACGGGATATCTATGACAAGATTTGCTCTTTAGTAAGAGTCCCTGAACAGGCTTATGATGTTGCCGCCTTTATTCAAGAAATTGCAGCATCTCTTGCTGAGTCCAACAATGCCAAAGGCTTATTGTCCAAGGAAGATCGATTATTTACCCAGCTAAAGCATAGTCAACTACCAAGGACCCGAGAAGAGTTCGAAGACCGAGCTGTACTTTATATGATTTTAATCGACTTTTCCACCTTCTTAAAAATGAAAGAGAATTTTGCTGACTCCTTAACAAAAGACCAGCAGGAAAAATACTGGTCTTCGAAATAGTTATAAGAAACCAAGTCACCGCAAAAAAAGAGACAATAATGTGTTATTAGCAGCAATATAGACCAAGGGGAGGGGAATGTTGACTCACTTATACTGTGACAAACCCTCCCTTTAGTCTTTTATCAAAACATCCTTGACATAATTATGAGACATCCTCGCATTCTATATGTCACTTAATCCCTTATGATCATAGAACTATCGACTTTAGTGATCGTTGCATTTTCTGCTTTAAACTTAAACATTTCATGAAAAGGCGTATCCGTAAGATAGCATTGTAAACACATAATAACAGCACCGTGGGTTACAATAGCCACATCCTCCTTGCTCTGTGATATGATTTTCTTTAATGTAGAGACTACACGCTCAATTAGTTCTTGATAGGATTCTCCCTGAGGAGTTTTTGCGTATCTACGATTGTGAAACCATTCCTCATATTCTTTGGGATACTTGGTTCTTACTTCCTCCCAGGTAAGCCCTTCCCATTCTCCAAATCGAACTTCTTCAAGACCATCAATTGGTATACAGTCCACAGAAGTAGCTTTACTTAGAATCTGGGCTGTTTGAACTGCTCTCTTTTGTTTACTGGAATATATCTTTGAGAATGCTATCTTAGACTCTAATACATAATCACCTAAGTTTTCTGCTTGCTTCCTACCAGTATCATTAAGATCACTATCGTAGCTTCCCTGAATTCTACCCATAACATTCCAATCCGTTTGTCCGTGTCTGATAAAGTATAAATTCATTCCTTATCCTCCCTTGTGCTCTTATAGCTTAGTACTTTATATCTTAGTACTTGTATCGTTTAGCAATCTTATAATTTAGAAATCTCAAGTTCACCAATCTCAACTTGAATCTTATTCTCCTTAGCTAACTTGTCTAAAGCTTTAATAATGTCTTCTCGGTAGTGCATCAATAAACTGGCTGTCAAATCGTCCTTCACATCTTGCGGCAAAACACCTAAGGCTGCCTTTGCTGCACTTGTAGACATCCCCCTTGTTTTGTGCAACATCTTTGAGAGTAAACTTCCTTCTTCCTTCTGAACTTTTTGTTCAATAATCTTAGGTAAGATAACTTCTGCTAAGGCGCTGTAATCTAAATCTTTGATTTGAAGCCTTAATTCTAGCATTTGGTCCACCTCCATTAACGAAAAATGACACTCTTTTAGAGTGCCTTGTTACTAGTTATTTACGATATAAGCTGAAAATCGGACTTGAACCGACGACCCCTTCATTACGAGTGAAGTGCTCTACCGACTGAGCTATTTCAGCATCTCACAAAGAACTAATCTTAAAGCTTATGTCCTCTGTACTCGAGGCGACAAGATTCGAACTTGCGACTTCTACGTCCCGAACGTAGCGCTCTACCAAACTGAGCCACACCTCGAATCGGTACTATTACGCTAAAGAACGTTGCTAAAATATTATGCACCTTGAGTAAAGAAATGTCAAGTACTTAAGCTCCATATGACAAGCAGAAATGGAATAAAATCTGGCTGCTTATCCACCAATTCTATTCCATTTCTTCTAGGTAAATTATTTATGATTTTACTGGATTATCTATGTTCTCCACGATATAGAACACCAATGGCTCCCGGACCTGAGTGCGCTCCAATACTTGGACTAACTGTGTTGACAACAATATGATCTCTATGTAGCTTTTCTTTGATCAGGTTAACTACAAAATTAGCATCTTCTTCGGAATCACCATGAACTACACAGATTGGATCGTCGCTGTCGACAAATTTACCCATATTGTTAATCATATTATCTACAATAAGAGCTAAGGATTTCTTTCTCCCACGAGTAGTTCCATTGGCTACTAATTCACCATTATTATTAACAGTAAGGATTGGTTTGATGTTTATCATAGAACCGATCAGGGCTGTTGTCTTAGAGATACGGCCACCTCGATGAAGATGATGTAGATCATCTACAGTAAACTGACAGCCATATTCCAGCTTATGTTCTTCAATCCATTCCACAACTTCATCTATCGTCTTACCCTGTTCTCTCATCTCAACTGCCTTCATAATCAGCAGACCTTGACCCAGAGAAACATTCAAGGAGTCAAGCACAATAATCTTTGCACCCGGATTTTCCTCGCAAACTTCGGCAGCACCAACAGTTACATTACTACAGCCTCCACTTAATGCTGAAGAGAAACTGATATGAAGAACATCATGTCCTTCCTGTACATACTTTTGAAACACATCACGAATTACGGCAGGATTACTTGCCATGGTTGTTGGCATACAACCTTGTCTCATTTTATCATAGAACACATTTGCAGGTAAAAGATTATCTTCACCGTACGTAACCCCCTCTAAATCATAATAATGGGAGATGATTCCTATCTTTTTATCCTGAATGTAAGGGAGTGGTAAATCCGAATTGGAATCTGTGGTAATAACAAATTCTTTCATATTCTTTTCATCCTTCCTTTCTATTGTTGCTTTTAGTAAAACTTATGCTCAACTTTATATTATGAAAATATATCTATAAGTAGAAAAGCTTGCGTTTATCTTAAACATCCATAGTAATCTTAATCTATTAATAGCAGACAATAATTCCGCCTTCGTTAGCATATAAACTTGCAATACCACCAGTATTGGCTATAAAGCATTTTGCAAATGGTATTCTCTTTAGAATCTCTTCTTTTACATAAATGGCGCGCTCAAAGTTATTGCAATGAGCAATTCCAAGAATACGATCCTTGGCACCTTTTACATCCTCTTCAATAAACTTAATCATTCTTTGTAAAGCTCGTTCAACACCACGTGCTTGATCAAGCTTAATAATCGTACCTTCGTCGGCTCCCATGATCGGCTTAATATTCAAAGCGCTACAAATCACTGCCGTTAAATTAGTCAAACGTCCATTTTTACGTAATGTATCTAAGGATTCTAGGACAAACTTTGTATTCATACCATCACGAAATTCTGTAACAATACGTACAACTTCATCAAAATTCTTACCTTCTTCAATCGCTTGTATAATCTTCATTGCAATTAACGTTTGTCCAACAGATGCAGATAATGAGTCAAGGATTACTATATTTTTATTTGGATGCTCCTCAAGATATAATTTCTTTGCTAATTCAGCACTATTATAGGATCCACTTAATTTACTAGACAAAGTAATCACATAAATATCATCAGCTCCATCGAACTCCTGCATATATCTTTCTGGAGAAGGACAGGATGACTTTGGACAGTTCTTACTTTCAGCCATTTTTCTTAAGAATTCTATCTGATTAAATGTTTGATCATCAACAATAGTTTCATCCTCTATTTGGATGGTTAAAGGTACTAAACGGATATTTTCATTACTTTTTAATTCTAAGGGTAAGTCGGTGCAGCTATCACCAATAATTTTATAAGACATAAAGGTCCTCCTAAAAACGCAAATATTGTGATGATATCTTTATCACATAGTATTCTAATCTCACATTATCTAGTATTAAATACCATATACATCATATCACAACTACAGGCGTTTGAAAAGTATTATATATAAAAAAGATTATAACTATAAAACATATTATTATTCAAAAAGACTGTCTCATAATGACGTCCTAGAACTAATCATTATGAGACAGCCTCATCCTTGTTCTCTTGTTATATCAACATGTTATCTAAACTCGTCCTATTCATTATAGTGCAGATGTCTTGGTAACCCTTCTACCATAATAGGGGTTAATTCTGCTTGAATTAATGGACGGCAATAATTTAAGAATTCATCTGATACATTATAGTTTTTCTGATCAATCCATTCCAATGGGACTGTTTTCTCCAAATTAGCAATCTTACTAATGTCACAAGTTGCAGTGGTACATTGGTATGGTTCTTCTGATACACGGTTTAAGATAACCATCCTACCAGTTTCACCTTGGATTGCAGCAGTCACAGCAGCGCCACCAGCTTGAAATGCTTCAGTAATATCCACACGAGAGGCAATATGAGAAGCACATCTTTGAAGTGTACTTAATTCAATGGCACGTGTCTTGCAGCCAAGCTTATTACTAATTAAACTTGCTAATACCCTGGCAGTTCCGGACAAACTCTTGTGACCAAAGGCATCGACTATGGCATCAACGATCTCCATCTCGCAAGCATAATTTCCATTAGCAAGGCGGATACCTTCTGAAACTGCAATTACGATGGATTTCCGTTTCTTTTGAAGCTCCTTGATACGTTCAATAAAAGCATCTGGGTCAAAGGTAACTTCAGGTAGTACAATCATGTCAGGACCCTCAGAATCCTCACCTTTTGCCAGAGCTGCTGCTCCCGTTAACCAACCAGCATTTCTTCCCATAATCTCTAAGATGGTAACACTCTGGATATCATAAACCAAGCCATCTCGTATAACCTCCTTCGTAATGGAAGCAATATATTTTGCAGCACTACCAAATCCTGGTGTGTGATCAGTTACAGCTAAATCATTATCAATTGTTTTAGGTACTCCCATAAAACGGATTGAGCTATTTACTGTTTGTGCATATTCTGCTAGTTTTTTAATTGTATCCATGGAGTCATTACCACCGATATAGAAGAAATACTCAATCTCAAGCTCCTCAAGTTTTGCAAATATCTTCTCATAAACTTCTTTGCCCTCGGAAATCTTAGGAAGTTTATAACGGCAAGATCCAAGATAAGAGGATGGAGTACGCTTCAACAGTTCAATATCCAAATTACTGCGAATATGATCAGACAGATCAACAATTTGACCATTTAAGAAGCCTTGGATCCCATATTGCATTCCATAAACTATTTTGGCACCACGATCTTTGGCGGTTTTAAAAACACCCGCTAAACTAGAGTTGATTACTGCTGTTGGTCCACCTGATTGCCCAACAATTACATTGCCTTTCATGAAATGGCCTCCTCAATTATAATGTACCAAAAGAATGTGCTTTTTTTCTTGAATTATTCTTTTGTTTGTTCCCGCAAGCATCGGCTTTCTCATTTTATGAAAAATACCGAAAAAAGGGCTATGAGAAGCAATTTCTCATAGCCCTTTACCTTTTGCGACTCACCTTGTGCATTATAACAGATGAAAAAATGAAAAGCAATCATTTGGGATTAGTTCAGTTACCGAAATAAATCGAGGTCCATTACTGTTCTCATCCCTTTTTCTCCTCAAGATCCTTTTCATCAAATACTTCTTCAATAGAAGCACCAGGTGCAACCATTGGCCATACCTTATCATCATTATCTATGATACACTCGATTACTACTGGTTCATTCAAAGAGATGGCCTCACGAATTACACTTTCTACTTCTTCCATCTTTGTGATTCGATAAGCTTTGGCTCCAAGTGCCTCAGAAACTTTCACATAATCCACCTTATCGTTTAAAACAGTATAAGAATATCTCTTTTCGTAGAACAGCGACTGCCATTGACGTACCATACCAAGTACATGATTATTAAAGATAATCTCAATAATAGGAATGTTATATCTTGTTGCAGTTGCAATCTCATTCATGTTCATTCTAAAACACCCATCACCAGCGATGTTGATGACTGTCTTGTCTGGGCAACCCATCTTTGCTCCAAGACTTGCTCCAAGTCCATAACCCATAGTTCCAAGGCCACCTGAAGTTAATAGTTGTCTTGGTCTGCGGAACTTGATAAATTGTCCAGCCCACATCTGATGTTGACCTACTTCTGTGGTAATAATAGCTTCACCACCAGTAATCTCATCAATTTTTTCTAAGACATATTGTCCGGTTAAGCGGTCTTTTGAATAAGTTAAAGGAAATTCTGCCATGCTCTCATTAACCTTATCCATCCATTTCGTATGGTCTTGTTGAGTAAGAATGCTATTCAAAGCTTTTAACACATGCTTAACATCTCCGATAATTTTCTTATCTACCATAACATTCTTATTAATCTCAGCTGGATCAATATCGATATGAATGATCTTTGCTTTCTTAGCAAAACTATTGGTATTCCCTGTAACACGATCACTAAAACGTGATCCAATGGCAATAAGTAAGTCACAAGCTGTTACACTAAGGTTGGCAGTCTTCGTACCATGCATACCAATCATACCAGTATAACGCGGATCCCTACCATCAAAAGCGCCTTTTCCCATTAAGGTATCAGTTACAGGTGCATCTACCAAATTAACAAATTCCAGCAACTCATCCTGAGCTTCAGAAAGTACGGCACCACCACCAACAAAAATCATTGGTTTCTTGGACTGTTCAATCATCTCAACCGCCTCTTGAATGTCAGTCATGGTAAAGGTATCATCCTTGATCTCTGGTTTTTGAACCTCCACCTTAGTATATTCACATTTTGCTGCAGTAACATCCTTTGGAATATCGATTAAAACTGGACCAGGACGACCACTCTGCGCAATGACAAATGCACGGCGAATGGTATCTGCTAATTTATTTATATCTTTTACGATGTAACTGTGCTTTGTAATTGGCATTACGATACCAGCAATATCAACTTCCTGGAAACTGTCCTTTCCTAACAGGCTAGAACCAACGTTACAAGTAATAGCTACCACTGGGATGGAATCCATGGCTGCAGTTGCGATACCTGTTACTAAGTTAGTTGCTCCTGGACCAGAGGTTGCTAAACAAACTCCTACTTTGCCAGTTGCTCTTGCATACCCATCTGCTGCATGAGAAGCTCCCTGCTCATGTGAGGTTAAGATATGCTTGATTTCCTCATGACGATATAATTCATCATAAACATTGAGAATGGCTCCACCCGGATATCCAAAAATGGTATCAACGCCCTGCTCTTTTAAACACTCTACTAATATTTGTGATCCCGTTAATAACATGTGCCACCTCTTTCTTATTTAATCTCAAGTATCGCACCACGATTTCCTGAAGTAACCATAGCAGCATATCTTGCCAAATAACCAGTTGTAACTTTTGGTGTTCTTGGCTTCCAATTTGCCCTTCTTCGTTCAATTTCGTCGTCAGATACTAAGAAATCTAGTTTATTATTTGGAATATCAATTCTAATGATATCGCCTTCTTCTACTAATGCAATATTACCACCAACCGCTGCTTCTGGTGAAACATGGCCAATGGAAGCACCACGAGATGCTCCAGAGAAACGACCATCTGTGATTAATGCTACACTTGCGCCTAATCCCATACCAGCAATTGCTGAAGTTGGATTTAGCATCTCTCTCATACCAGGACCACCCTTAGGACCTTCGTAGCGGATAACAACTACATCACCAGCAACAATTTTGCCACCTGTGATAGCTTCAATCGCATCTTCTTCACAGTCGAACACTCTTGCAGGTCCCTCATGTACCATCATCTCTGGATCCACTGCAGAACGTTTTACCACTCCTGTGTCAGGTGCTAAGTTACCTTTTAAGATTGCGATACCACCGATTTCGCTGTAAGGATTCTCAATCGGACGAATAACCTCTGGATCTAGGTTTATGCAACCCTTGATATTCTCCGCAACAGTTTTGCCAGTTGCAGTGATTAAATCTGTATATAATAAACCTTTCTTATCTAACTCATTCATAACAGCATAAACACCGCCTGCTTCGTTCAGATCTTCTATGTAAGTATGACCTGCTGGAGCCAGATGACAAAGGTTTGGCGTTCTTGCACTTACTTCATTTGCAATATCTAAATTCAACTCAATCCCTGCTTCATGTGCTATTGCTGGTAAATGAAGCATACTGTTGGTAGAACAGCCCAATGCCATATCAACAGTTAACGCGTTCATAAATGCCTTCTCGCTCATGATATCTCTTGGACGGATGTTCCT
>JAEYWQ010000082.1 GCA_023428885.1 Bacillota bacterium | reverse complement strand
CTCTAATCCTTCTAAAGAGATAAATGCGTTGTGAGGTGCTTTAATGCTCTTGTCTCGATAAAAAGAGTTCACACCAACACCAGCCATTCCGCTGATGGTATCGATCCCCAATTCTTTTATCTTTTTTATAGCATACGATGTTTGTCCGTAATGTACATAGATCGCATCATATTCATCCGCAAAGCTAACATAATAATGTCTGGCACTTCGTACGGATCCTATACGGCTAGCTGTTAAGGATTGTGGATCAATCCCTTCAAAGATTCCCATTAATCTCGTGATTCCACCTTCTACCAAGGCTTCATATAAGATATCTGCATCGGAAGTTCCACTTTGTGGATTTGCATAAACAATATTGTTCAACATTACCGCATAAGGTCTTCTTTCGCCGACCTCCTGCGTTACCCATTCTCCAGTGAGCTTGCTTCTCATCAACCCTTGCATTGCTGGATCAATTGTAGGTGTAGCGGTCGGTGTAGGTAACGGTGTGATTGTCACTGTTTTAGTTATATTCCCATCCGGTGCCTTTGACACATCCAATGTTAGATCTTCAGATGATGATTTCTTTTTGCAGCCTGCCATGATAAAGCTACAGAACAAACATATAACTAGGATGAAGTACGTTGTTTTTCGTTTTCCCATGGTTCCTCTCCTATTGATGCTACGAGTTAACATCCCTCTTCAAGTCAACAAGTTCCATAATCTCACGTTGCTTTTGCTCCATGATTTCACGTTCTTGGTCTATCATATGATCATAACCACATAGATGTAACATACTATGGGCAACTAAGAATCCCAATTCTCTCTGAACAGAATGGCCGAATTCCTCAGCTTGACTTTTAACTTTGTCTACAGAGATAATAATATCCCCTAACATCAACTCCCCTGTGTCTGGGTGAAAACAGTCATCCTGTTCCTCCTCCAAACGCTCAAAATCCGATGGAGTCTCATAGCTCACCATCGGAAATGATAATACGTCCGTTGCTGCGTCAATTTGACGATGTTCACGGTTAATCTCCTGTATGGTTGCGTTGTCAGTTAGAATCACACTAACTTCTACTTCATAGGGACATTGTTCATAATCAAGGGATGCGTTAATCACCTTCTCAATTAAGGCATCTGCATTAAAGTCAAACTCTATTTCTACTTCATGTTCTATCTGTATTGTCATTTTCCCTCCATATATTCATACATACAGCAAGCCAGCTTACCATATGTCCATCCTTATCAGTGCGATGCTAAGAAGTCTTAAGTTGATTGGTAATAAACTACCGTAATTCCTCTACCACACTTAGATAAAATTCCTTTAATTTTGTAAACTCAGCGATTGTGATATTTGCTTCGTTCATGATTCCTTTATCCATACGAACAGATAAGGTATTCTCAATAATCTTCTCTGGCGTAATCTGCTTATCCATTTTATTCTTGACATATTGCACTGTAGATACAATATTATCTGATAACATAACAATCACAGCTTCTTTCGTCTGTGGTAACTGCTCCTTAAACGTATGCTGACGAATTATATCTGCAATCTGAATTGGTAGATGATGCTCCTGTATTAATGCTATACCGTTAGGAACATAATCCTTTCCTGTTAATCGTCCTATTTCATGATACCAGCCTCCTGCATATGCCAACTCTGCATTAGCTCCAATGGCTAGTGCTGCTCTCTTAGACAAATTGGCAATTACCATAGAGTGATGATACAGCTTCTCTGATTCAGACTTCATTAAAACAAGTAAAGCAGCTTCAACAGCTGTTGCCGCAATCAATGCTTGCTTCAATAGATCTGCTTCCTTTGCTAGCTTTTGCTCACTAGATAGTTCTTGCTGTTGCACTTGCTTTAGCTTTAGCTCTTGCTTTTGCTCTTGCTTTTGTTCTTGTTTTGCTTCTTGTTTTTCTTCTTGTTTTGCTTCTTGTTTTTCTTCTTGTTTTTCTTCTTGTTTTGCTTCATTTATTGTATCTGGTTTTTGCTCTATTGTTTGTTTTTGCTCTTTTCTGCTAATCACTTTTGCTTTGGATTCTTTCATTATCTCTTGCTCTTGAGTTACTTCTATCTTCTTACTTGCACCTATAAAGATACTTTTTAAGATATAAACACTGCCTAACACAATAATATCTGCTAGGATCCACCAAGCCAAATTATTTTCTTGCACCTTCTCTATCTTAAAATCATTCATTGCAAACAATAAGGTGACATTCATAGAACAAACGAGGATGAGTGCATAACCTAATTGACTAAACTTTGTTAAACTTCTTACCATGATACACATAAAAGTTCCAAGTAAGATATTCATGACGATGGAGTCCATCTCAAAGGAAGCAGTTACTGCAGCAATGATAATTAATCCATAACAGAACACATGAGCCAAATTTGCATTAATAAATGCTGCAATCATCATGACTCCAATTAGCCAAAATGGATAAAGGCTAATCTCATACGGATTACACAATAATAAGATAGAGGCCAGATAGGAGCTACCAAGTAGCCACCAAGTATAGGAAGGAAAATAAATCTTGTCCTTATTCATCTGAACATAAAAAATAAATATAAAGTCTAGAATGATTACTAAAATAATATCTTTCATCATATGATTCAGATGCAAACCGCTCATCCAACCAGATAAAACGATTCCTAAGATTGAAACAACTAAGATAGTACTCATCACTCTCGATAAACCATTGTTATGTAAAGAGCCAGTAACTACTTCTGCTGGCTGTTTTATCTCAATTGGTTGTTCAGTTTCAATTGGCTGTTTACTTTCAATTGGCTGTTTACTTTCAATTGGCTTCTTATCAATCATTGGCTTAATTATTTTTTTAGTCTGTTTATAATTCTTCTTTTTCACTTGGTTCCCCTTGTATACGTTTTCGATTAATTACTGGTTTTTTAGATTCTTTCTTCGCTCGCTTTTCTTTTTATCTCGGACAAACACCTTTGGACCTTTTTTCACATGATCCTTCGTAGTCTTTTTCTCATACTCTTCATAAGCTTTCACAATCTTTTGTACCAGTGGATGACGAACAACGTCCTGGCTTGTCAGATAAGTAAATCCGATGTCATCCATCTTACTCAATACCTTTATGGCAATATCCAAACCTGAAACCTGACCCGATGGTAAATCCTTCTGAGTCAAATCACCAGTAATAATAACTTTGGAACCAAATCCAATACGTGTTAAAAACATTTTCATCTGGGCAGGTGTGGTATTCTGTGCTTCATCCAATATGATGAAAGCATTATCCAAGGTTCGCCCTCTCATATAAGCTAGCGGTGCCACTTCAATTAAACCCTTTTCCGAATTTCTTTGATAGCTCTCCGGGCCCATAATCTGATATAAGGCATCATATAATGGTCGAAGGTATGGATCTACCTTACTTTGCAAATCACCAGGTAAGAATCCAAGCTTTTCACCTGCTTCAATTGCAGGTCGGGTCAGAATAATTCTTGAAAGCTCATCATTCTTAAAAGCGGTGATACCCATTGCCATAGCTAAATAAGTTTTACCAGTACCTGCAGGCCCTATACCAAAGACAATCATTTTCTTGCGAATCTGATCCACATACATCTTCTGTCCCAAGGTCTTTGGTTTAATGGCTTTGCCGTTGACTGTATGACAGATTAAGTCCTTATCAATCTCAACTAAAACATTCTCTTTGTCTTTAAAACCAAGAGACAAGGCATAATTTACATTCTGTTCTGTTATCGCGTTACCACGTTTTGATAATTCTAATAGTTTCAAAACAACACTTTTTGTATTCTCAACAGCTTCATGTTCACCAATTACTTTTAAATCATTGTCCCTAGTAATTATTGTTACATTTAATGTCCTCTCAATGATTTTTGCATAGGCATCAAATTGTCCAAATATATTCTGTATGTGTTCTGTTGGAATATTAATTATTGTCTCCATTATGCTCATCCGTTTCTAAAATCCTCCATTCACTGTCAAGTATTTCTGAATAATTCCAAGCAGATCCTACGATAATAATCTTTCCTTGGGATTGACAGATTCCATTCTCTATTGTTGTCTTAACTTGATTTTCTATGATTGTAACACCATTTTTATTTAGTGTCTCCATATATCTTAATTGTTCTTTCATTGATTTCTCATATGCTTCTTGCTCTGTGTAAGTTGATTCCCTTATGTTGTACTCATATATTGTCTTCTCAGTCATTTTAATAGGTAAGAAAAAATTGCGCACTAATTTAAAGCTACTCACATCGTTCATTATATCATAATGATCATAGGAATTTCTAGGACTTAAGTAAAATATTTTCTTATCCAGAACGTCCAACTGATAACCTTTTTTAGAAGCACCTGTATACTCTTTATATTGGTACTTCATTGAAAATTTATTCACATAATTAACATAGGTTTTGATTCGGATATCACCATCGGCTACCACGGTTTTATTCGCAATTGGTAACCCATCATCGCCAATGACAGGAATGACTCCAGAAATTAAAACATCTCCTCGGGTTACAACATCACCAATACCCACTTTGGGAATACCACTTCGAGTTACAATACTTTGTATAATCCCATCTGTACTTGCAGTAATATGTGCATATGGTAAGTCTGTGTTCTTCTTTTCAGATACAAGAACGGGAACATTAGTCTCAACGATACTTACAATTAAACGTGTCCCCTTAATCTGAGCAGACACCCAGCCGATATCAGTAAAGTCTCTTCGTATATTTTCCTCGATTTGTGGACAATCAATTTCCTTAATCGTACAACCACTATAAACACCAATAGAGTTCAGGTAGGATAGTAATTCCTCTGGTGTATGCTTATAACCTCCTTTAATACTGATATCCCAGATAAACAGAGATAACGTATATAAGAGAATACAAAAAAGAAGAATACCAATAAAATAGATACTTCTTTTTTTTATTCTCTTAACTAAAAACGGAAACCCAAATTTCTTTTTAATTAGAGGAAATGTTTTTGATTTCTTTGCCAAGGGGCGAACTTGACGGTAATCTTTTAGTTTCATATAGCCAGAACATTGACCTTGTTTACAACTCACACCCCAAATTAAGATATCATGATTTTCACACAGATTCATAAAATGTTCAGGATAATTTCCTCGAAATACGATATATAAGTAGCCAAATAGCCAGCGTACAAACCTTTTTAACATATTGACATGCCTCAATAAAGATGTTTATATAATATATTCTAACCTTATTTAGCATATTACTCATAATACACCCTATGTATGGTTCCTAACACTTTCAATTCCTCCTTGGTATAAAATGATATCTTAAGGTTTTTCCCCTCAATACAAAGACAGTTTATTTTGGTGGATATTCTGATCTTATCACTGTTATATTCAATAATTCGTTTATGATTTTCCACTGAGATAGAGTTCCTCCCATTGATTGTAATAATTGGAGCCCCAGCAATTACATCTGGAGGAAGCATAAGATTCTGTGAGATGATTTCTAGATATGTAATTCGTTCTGCTTTTCGCTCTTTTTCCCGCTGTTTATTGGAATCATACAGCTCTTTGTTTGTCTTGTCTTTATATTTATTATGCTCAGATTTCACTGTTTTCGACTTAAAAAACATGAGATATCCTCCTTGAGTCATCGCATGATTCATACAATATATGTTAATTATATGCAATTGATACAGCAATGTGAAGCATAAAAACAGGTCCTTAGGAAATTCGGAGGAAATTATATATAATAAAGTGTCTGCAAAGCAGACACTTTCGCGCCCGAGCGGGTTGCGAAGCAACTTATTCCTATCCGCGAGGTGTGCATCTTGGCACGTAGTGCCTTTTTATTTCATAGGAAATCTCATTTCCTATGAAATAAAAAATATCCCTCAGTACGAATACTGAGGGAATTCTGCACATATTATTTAAATTTGCGTTTACGAGCAGCTTCAGACTTTTTCTTACGCTTTACGCTTGGTTTCTCGTAATGTTCTCTTTTACGAATCTCCTGCTGGATTCCGGCCTTCGCGCAATTTCTCTTGAATCTGCGGAGAGCGCTGTCTA
>JAEYWQ010000045.1 GCA_023428885.1 Bacillota bacterium | reverse complement strand
GGATATAAGTTTGCAGAAGCAGTGTATGATGCTCAAAGTCAATTTCCAGAGGTTAAGTTTATTATATTAGATAGTCAGCCCGAAAAATATGGGGATACCACAATTATGGAGAATGTTCTAGCCATTTATTATGCAGAACATCAAGCTGGTTTCCTAGCAGGTTATGCAGCGGTGAAAGAAGGCTATACAAAACTAGGATTTATAGGTGGTATGGCGGTTCCAGCGGTGGTTCGTTTTGGATATGGTTATGTAATAGGTGCAGAAACTGCAGCCAAAGAACTAGGAATTGATACTATAGATATGAAATATCATTACACCGGTGGTTTTGCAGCAACACCAGAAGCTCAAACCACCGCAGCGTCCTGGTTTCAGAGTGGAACGCAAGTCATCTTTGCCTGTGGTGGTGCGGTAGGCAATTCTGTTATGGCAGCTGCACAGGATTCGAATGGGAAAGTAATTGGTGTGGACGTGGATCAAAGTAGTGAATCACAAACTGTAATCACATCTGCAATGAAGATGTTATCATTATCAGTTTACGATAGTATAGGTCAATACTACGATGGTAATTTTCAAGGTGGACAAGTAGTAACACTGGATGTAAATACAGGCGGTGTAGGTTTACCGATGGAGACTTCAAAGTTCGAGAAATTTACACAAGAGGATTATGATAGGGTCTATGAAGGATTAAAAGATCAAACCTATGAGATAGCTATCGATGGAGTAAATGCGGTGACTGATCTACCAGTTACCATCATTAAAATAGATGAGGTTAAATAACCAAAATATGGGTGATAAGAGTTTTGAGTTTATAGTTGAAATGATAGATATCACGAAAGAATTTCCTGGTATCATAGCAAATGACAGCATCACTTTGAAGCTTAAAAAGGGAGAAATTCATGCCTTGTTAGGGGAAAATGGTGCAGGAAAATCCACGTTAATGAGTGTCCTATTTGGTTTATATCAAGCAGAGAAGGGAAGCATTAAGGTCAAAGGGAAAGCTGTTAAAATCAATGGTCCTATGAAGGCAAATGCCCTTGGTATTGGTATGGTTCATCAACATTTTAAGTTGGTGCATAACTTTACGGTACTTCAAAATATTATCTTGGGAGTGGAAACAGTCAAATCCGGCTTTCTTCATATGGAGAAAGCAAGGAAACGTGTGATAGAGCTATCGGATATTTATCAGCTGCATGTGGATCCAGACGCTTATATTTCAGATATCAGTGTGGGCATGCAACAACGGGTGGAGATTCTAAAGATGCTCTATCGCAACAATGATATCTTAATCTTTGATGAACCAACTGCTGTTCTAACACCTCAGGAAATTGATGAATTAATGAATATCATGAGGGGATTAGCTGCAGAAGGGAAATCCATTCTATTTATTACGCATAAGCTAAATGAAATCAAAGCGGTTGCTAACCGTTGTACTGTGTTACGAAGAGGAAAGTGTATTGGTACGGTAGATGTAAAAAGCACGGGGAAAGAAGCCTTATCGGAGATGATGGTAGGACGTAAGGTTAACTTTAATGTTATGAAATCCCAGTCAAATCCTCAACAAACAGTGTTGAAGGTATCTAGACTGACCCTTCATCGTAAGACAAAAGGGAATCGCAAATCAATTGTACAGGATGTTAGCTTTGATGTGAAACAAGGCGAAATCGTGAGTATTGCTGGAGTCGATGGAAATGGTCAGTCTGAGTTAATAAAAGTAATCACTGGATTATTAAAGAGTGATGATGGAAATATTGAGTTAAAGGGACAAGACATCACAAAGCAAACAATACGTTATCGCAGTACCCATGGAATTTCACATATACCAGAGGATAGGCATAAGCATGGTCTGGTACTTGATTATAGCTTAGAAGATAATCTGGTTTTACAAGAGTACTTTAAATCCACTTATCAAACGAAGGGCTTTTTAAATCGTAAAAAAATCCGCGATAATGCGGAAAAATTAATCAACGATTATGATATTCGAAGTAGTCAAGGAGCGGTTACTGTGACACGTTCTATGTCAGGAGGTAATCAGCAAAAAGTTATTATAGCAAGAGAAATACAACGAAGTCCAGATCTGCTTATTGCAGTTCAACCGACTCGTGGACTGGATGTTGGAGCCATAGAGTTCGTGCATCAGCAACTAGTAAAGGAAAGAGATCGAGGGAGTGCTGTTCTATTAGTATCCTTCGAGCTGGAGGAGGTTATGAATTTAAGTGACCGTATCTTAGTGATGTATGAAGGTGAAATTGTTGCTAATTTAATGCCTGACCAGGTATCAATTCAAGAATTAGGCTTATATATGGCAGGGTCGAAAAGGGGGGAAGTATGAGTAAGAAGAATCACTTAGATTTTCATAAGCTAAGTCAAACAGGTTTCCTTTCCTCTATCTTCGCCATTATCATAGGTCTGCTAGTTGGTTTTTTAATCTTATTGTTCAGTAATCCTGAGCAGGCGGGGCAAGGTTTCTTAACGATTGTGACAGGGGCTTTCTCAGAAGGATCAAAAGGTCTTGGACAGGTTTTATATTATGCTACACCAATCATATGCACCGGCTTAGCAGTTGGCTTTGCGTTTAAAACAGGTTTGTTTAATATTGGAGCATCCGGACAGTTTACGCTTGGTGCTTTAGCCGCTGTTGCAGTGGGCATTACCATGAAATCATTAGGCAGTTTTCATTGGGTGCTAGCCTTACTTGCCGCTGTTATTGCAGGGGCTTTGTGGGCATTGATACCAGGAGTACTAAAAGCTTATGCAAATATCAATGAGGTAATTGCGTGCATTATGACAAATTATATCGGTTTGTACCTGGTCAATTGGATGGTTAAGGATATCCCTGCTCTTTTTAATCAGATGGAAAATAGATCGAAAGCCATTGAGAGAAGTGCAGTGATACCCAAAGCCGGTTTTGATCAGATCTTTCGAGGTTCCTATGTAAACCTTGGAATCTTAATTGCAGTGGCTGCTGCTATTATCATCTATGTTGTACTGAATAAAACTACCTTTGGTTATGAACTTAAAGCGGTGGGTTTTAATCGGGATGCCAGCAAATATGCTGGTATTAACGAGAAGAAGAGTATTATATTATCCATGACGATCTCAGGAGCCTTAGCTGGTCTTGGAGGAGGCTTATTTTATTTGGCTGGATCAGGAAAATATATTGAGGTAATCGATGAACTGGCAACCGAAGGATTTGATGGAATCTCTGTAGCGCTATTGGGGCTGTCCCATCCGATTGGAATCTTGTTAGCTGCAATTTTTATTGCCTATATTAAGCAAGGAGGATTCTACTTGCAATTATATGAATTCTCCAATGAAATCATTGATATTATTGTTGCAGTCATCATTTATTTCAGTGCTTTCTCTATGTTTGTCCGTGTACTTTTTGATAAGAGGAATCGAAAGAAGATAGGGAAAGTATAGATTATGCCAAGAGCTGCCTAAGAAATTGAAAGGAGAAGAAGGATGAATCCACTTTATTTTTTGGTACAACAAACGATGTTATTTAGTATTCCTCTCTTAATCGTAGCACTTGGTGGAATGTTCTCAGAACGTAGTGGTGTTATTAATATTGCTCTGGAAGGAATTATGACAATTGGAGCTTTTTCAAGTATTTTATTCATTCATACCTTTCAGAATCGGATGTCAGGACAACCCTTATTATTGTTAAGCATCCTAGTGGCAGGGCTTACAGGACTGGTTTTCTCACTATTTCATGCCTATGCTTCTGTGAATATGAAGGCAGATCAAACAATCTCTGGAACTGCACTGAATCTTGCTGCTCCTGCATTAGCGATCTTTATTGCCAGACAAATACAAGGAGTACAACAAATTAATTTTAACAATACATTTCGGATCAATCGTGTGCCACTTTTAGCAGATATTCCGGTGATTGGGGTCTTGTTCTTTCAGAATGCTTATCTTACTACTTATCTTGGGATCTTGATATTAATTCTATCTTGGATATTGGTCTATAAAACCCGCTTTGGTCTAAGGTTACGAGCTTGTGGTGAGCATCCACAAGCTGCGGATTCTGTTGGTATCAGCGTATATAAGCTTCGCTATGCTGGTGTTATGCTTAGTGGTATGCTTGGGGGGATTGGTGGTTTGGTTTTTGTTATCCCAACCTCTACAAATTTCAATGCAACCGTAGCTGGCTATGGCTTTCTTGCTATCGCAGTTTTGATCTTTGGTCAGTGGAAGCCAGTACGAATCCTGTTTGCATCACTTTTCTTTGGCTTAATGAAAACGATTGCCTCTGCGTATTCAGGAATCGAATTCTTAGCAAGACTGGCTGTACCAAGTTATTTGTATAAGATGACACCTTATGTGGCTACACTGATCGTCTTGGCTTTTACCTCCAAGGCTTCTCAAGCGCCAAGGGCAGCAGGAATACCGTATGATAAAGGAAAACGGTAAGTCTTGTCAAAAGGGGGGCGTGTCAAAAGGGGGGCGTGTCAAAAGCCCTGATTAGATTTGGAATGCAATTGTCGCAATGCAAAAGACTCATGCTTCGATTACAATATATAAGACCTTCTAATTATCTCGAAATTTGCGTTAAGCATATCATAAAACAGATAACTCGCTACGCTCAAACAGATCTGTTTTATGATATAACGCAAATTATGAGATAAAAAGAAGGTCTAATATATTTCCATAGGCGCAATCGTTCTTTTGTATTGCGACAATTGCTGCTAAGTTGTAGAGGGGCTTTTGACACTCGTTTTTTGAAATAGTATTCTAAAACAAAACAAATAACTAGTAAAAATATCAAGAAAAAAACAAAGATACTAATAGAAAAATACTAATAGAAAGATACTAATAGAAAGATACTAATAAAATAGATACTAATAAAAAAAGATACTAAAAAAAAGATAATGATAAGAAAGGTACTAATAAGAAAGATACTAATAATAAAGATACTAATAAAATAAAGCTAATGATATCTTACCTTGAATAACTGGATAGCTTGCAGATTGATGATTCATTCATGTATAATGAGAACAGAAGTAAGCTTGCAATTATTTTATGAGAGAGGTGGGGATTGGGATGTGTGGATTTAACTATTCTGACATAGAAAGTTTGTGTGAGGAGTTACCAGAAGACATCTTAAAGATGAAATGGTATGGAGATTATGAGGGGGCAAAAGGGCTAATTGATCTTTGGCTTACAAGGGATATTCCCGAGCAACAGAAAGCAAAACTGCGCCTGGAGCGTCATATTCTATCAATACTTCCAAGGGAATATACCATTAACTATGAAGATGCACTTGCTCAGGTTCAGGAGGTTATTCATAATTTTACCAAGGAGGAATTTGCACAGTTAAAGGATCAAGGAAAAATTGATTGGATGTATGTTAATGGTGAAGTAAGATATTTTCGCCGTTTTCTATCAACTCTCTTAAAAGTAAATCCAGACTTAAAGCAACGTGCACAAATCAAAGATGAGCAGAAAAATGAAATTGATCAATTGGAGGAAGATGCTCTACATAAGGTGATTGAAGAAATCAAAAACTCGCATAAGGTGACTTATCACTTTAACATACGTGCTGCAGTAAAAATCAAAGAAGAAAGTTTTCAACCTGGTTTTATTCGGGTACATCTTCCTTTGCCTATTCCATGCCAACAAATTAGTAATATTC
>JAEYWQ010000384.1 GCA_023428885.1 Bacillota bacterium | reverse complement strand
GTACATATTAGAGGAGTAGCTTAAGATTCTACCTCACCAACAAGAAATCGTATGAATAACTGAAAGGCACAGGGGAGCGATGAAGGATATTATACTTGAATTAAAAGGGATCATAAAAAAGTTTGACGATAATAAGGTATTAAATGGAATCAATATTCAAATTAAGGAAGGGGAGTTTATTACTTTACTTGGTTCTTCTGGTTGTGGAAAAACAACAACACTTCGTATCATCGCTGGATTGGAAACGCCAGATTCCGGGTCCGTCCTCTTACATGGGCAAGATATCACCGAGTTTGAACCAAACAAGCGAGATGTGAATACCATCTTCCAAAATTATGCCTTATTTCCTCATATGGATGTGGAAGCAAACATTGGGTATGGGCTTAAAATAAGAAAATATAAGAAAGATGATATCAAGAAACGTGTAAAAGAAGCCCTGTCCTTGGTTCAATTAGAAGGCTTTGAGAAGAGAAAGCCAAATGAATTAAGTGGTGGACAGCGTCAGCGTGTAGCTATAGCACGTGCTATCGTGAATAATCCTAAAATCTTATTACTGGATGAACCATTAGGAGCCTTAGACCTTCAATTAAGACGCCAAATGCAGATCGAGTTAAAGCGATTACAAAAGAAATTAGGAATTACCTTTGTTTATATAACCCATGATCAGGAAGAAGCCATTAATATGTCAAGCCGTATTGTAGTAATGCGAGACGGAGAATTTGAGCAAATTGGAACACCTGACGAGATTTATTATCACCCAAAGACCAGCTTTGTTGCTAAATTCGTGGGAGATGCCAACATTATAAGAGCAAAAGTTGCAGATATAACAGAGGAAAAACTTAACGTTCAGATTGGCGAAGAGTTGATTCCTATCCTACATAATAAAAATGAATATCAGATTGGACAGGAGATTACACTTGCTATTCGAAGAGAACATGTGCTGATTTCACCAGAGCAAGACACCTTGCACGCAAAGATTATTGATAAGTCCTTTGCTGGTGGAATGCTTCGTATGGTCTTTCAATTAGAAGATGAGCAGGAAATTGTAGCAAGCAGGCAGGGTATTAATTATCCATTAGAAGTCGGTGATACTGTGGAAATTGCTTTTGATCCTTCTTACTTAGTAGTGGTAGCTGACCAGGAAGGTAAGGGAAACGTAGATGAATAATAAATCAAAGAAGCACTCCAGTTTATGGCTGGTTCTTACGCCCTTATATCTTATTACCATAGCTTTTGTTCTATTTCCTATCCTATATATGATTATCTTAAGTTTTTTAAATAAAGCAAAAGTATTTGGAGTCGAGTTTTCCTTTACTATAAAGAACTTTCAAAAGATACTGGAACCTTTATACTTACAAACATTTATAGAGTCCTTTCAGTTAGCAGCTCTTTCAACCTTTTTTATTATATTAATTGGGTATCCCTTCGGATATTTTATGGCGAAGCTTTCTGGTGAATGGAAGAAGAGGATGATGTTACTTATTATGTTACCCTTCTGGACCAGTGCACTGATTCGTCTTTTTGGTTGGATAATCGTATTTCGAAGTAACGGAACCCTAGATAAGATCCTGATGGGATTACATATTACAGAAAAACCTTTAAAATTGCTATATTCCTACCCTGCAGTGCTAGTAGGAATGATTTACTCCTTACTCCCATTTATGATATTGGCAGTATATTCAAGTGCAGAGAAGATGGATTGGTCTTTAGTGGAAGCAGCATCAGATTTAGGTGCAAGTAGATTCACAGCATTTCGAACAATTACGTTAAAACTTACGATGCCAGGTTTATTGTCTGGTGTCGTCTTAACCTTTGTTCCTTCCATGGGCCTATTCTTTATCGCAGATTTGCTTGGTGGAAATAAGATTGTCTTAGTGGGGAGTGCCATACAGGAACAGATGACGAAGGGAAGAAATCTCCCTTTTGCAGCTGCTCTTTCGGTGGTACTGATGGTATTTACTTCATTAATACTTTATCTCTATCGTAGGTTAACTCATTCCAACGATGTGGAGGGCTTAGTATGAAAAATAAGACGAAACGTCCCAATGTCTACCTTGCTTTGATCACCTTTTTCATGTATGTCCCTATTCTTGTTACCGTGTTTTATTCTTTTAACCAATCTAAGATATCCTCCATCTGGGGGGGATTTTCTTTGACCTGGTATCAAGAATTATTTCAAGATGAAGACTTAGGCATTGCCTTATGTAATAGTTTAATAATCGCTGTCATAAGCTGCTTATTGGCAGCAGTCATTGGGACGCTTGGAGCATATGGTATACTTAAGATCAAAAGTAAACCCAATAAGATGATTGAGTATATTTCCATCTTACCAATCATGATTCCAGAGATTATTCTAGGTATGGTATTCTTAGCGGTTTTCTCCTTTATCAACCTGCCATTTGGAATGATAACTTTAATTATTGCTCATACCACCTTCTGTGTTCCGTATATATTGCTGAATGTGAAGGCACGTCTCGTAGGAATGGATAAGAGTTATGAAGAAGCGGCGTTTGATTTAGGGGCATCCAAGAAGAGAGCTTTCTTTGACATTACTCTGCCCTTAATTTCTCCGGCAATTTGGTCCGGCGTTTTATTAGCTTTTGCAATGTCATTTGATGATGTTGTCATCAGTATCTTTGTCACAGGACCACAGGTGAATACCTTACCGATTAAGATTTACACAAAGATGAAAACAGGAGTAACTCCTGAGATTAATGCTCTGGCAACCCTTATGTTATTAGCAACCATTATTCTGGTTTTCTTATCTTACAAGATAGGTAAAATCGGATTAAATAAAAAAATAAAGGAGAACTAGAATGAAAAAGAAACTTATACTACTCGTAACCTTAGTGTTAGCACTGAGCACATTAACAGCATGTGGTAAGGAGAGTGAAGATAATCAAGCGAGTAATCCAGTAGCTACTTCATCAACTGACAAGAAAGATGGTACAACAGCAGAAGCAACACAGGAAGTAGCAAAACCGACAAGTAAGGAACTAAACCTCTTTACCTGGGATGGAATGTTTCCAAAGGAAGTCTTGGATGGGTTTGAAGAGGAAACAGGTGTGAAGATTTACTACTCTAATTTCGACTATGATGAAGATATGTTAGCCAAATTAGAGGAAAGTCAGGGTGGGGATTATGATTTGGTAATTGCTGACGACTATATCATTGAGTTAGCTGTGAAGGAAGGCTTAGTTGCGAAATTAGATAAAAGCTTAATAGCAAATTTTTCAAACATTAATCCTTTGTATCAAGGTCAGTTCTATGATAAAAATGATGAATATACTGTACCATATGGCGCGGGTATGCCATTGATCGTATATGACCCTGCATTGGTTGATTTTGAATTAAGGAGTTACTCTGATTTATGGAATGAGAGTCTACGCGATAATGTTGCCATTATTGGAAACTACCGTGTCATTAATGGTATTACCTTAAAAACGCTTGGTCAGTCCTTCAATACCAATGATTTGGATTTGATTCAGAAGGCAGGGGACAAATTACTGGAATTAGCTCCTAATATTCGTTTGATTAATGATAACAATACACAGGATTTCTTAATCACCGGTGAAGTAGCTGCAGCTTTTCTTTACACATCACAGGTAAATCAAGCATTAGCTGCAAGACCAGACTTAAAAGTAGTTTATCCAACCGAAGGCTTAGGATTTGGAATCATGGCAGCCTTTGTTCCAAGTAAGGCACCACATTCTGATGCTGCTCATGCCTTTCTTGAATATATCCTACGCCCAGAGATTTCTGCCAAATGTTTTGAATACCTTGGATATTACTGTACCACAAAAGCAGCAGAAAGCTATATTAGTGAGGAGTTTAAACCAACTTTAATTGTTCCAGATACAGTGACGGAAGGTGAAATCATTCAAAATATTTCTACTGAAGCAGAAGAATTACATAGTGAGATATGGAATAAATTTAGAAGTGAATGTGAATAAACATCATATATTAAGGCCAAAGTCGGTATAGTGAATATACCGACTTTGTTCTTTAAAAAATGTGAACATTATAATTAAATCATATAAATTTTGATTGCATTTCAATTTGAATAGGAATATGATGTAAAGGATTTATACAGCTAGCGCAATTGATTTAATTGAATATGTACGATTTAAACAGTAAAGGTGAGTGTTGACAGTGGATACCGAACGGTTATATCGAGTTAAGAAGAAAGATCTTCCTCAACTTCAAAGTGTTTTAACAGAGTGTTTTTTGGAAGACCCATTGTACCTTAAGCTAATACCAGAGGAAGGGTTAAGAAAAGTATTATTACCAAAGCTATTTAAAAGTGATCTGATTGAGTATTTTAAGGAATGTGAGATCTTTGCTGATAACGAGCAGTTAAATAGCATTGTTGTGGTTTCTGATGAGAGTGAAGTATACAATGCTATTTCCTATTATGTTACCGAACTAATAGCAACAATTCGAACCGATGGCTACTTGATTAAGGAGGATCCGTCGCTTAAGACCTTACATAATTTTATCGTAGGTAAAGACTACTTAAACTCCAAGTGGACAGACAAGCTACATGATACAAAAAGACTTCACATTATATATCTTGCGGTAAGGCCATCCATGAGACACCAAGGCATTTCAAGTCATTTGTTAGAAGAGTTGATTTCCTATGCGGATCTAGAAGGTCTGATGGTATCATTAGAGACACACAATGAAGCGAATGTTCCCTTTTACGAACATCATGGCTTTGAGGTATATGAGAAAATAAAACGACATTTTGGGCTAACACAGTATTGCTTAATACGAAAGCATCAGACGAAACAGATCAGTCGGAAAATTTGAAGTAGTAAAGCACAACTGTAACATTTGCACAATGTTTGCACAAGTTGTTTTACTATGAAATTTTTAACTACTATGATATAATTAAACAATGCTGCTGTATAACGGTGTGTTTTTTTGGAGAATTATACAAGAGGAATACATTGAAAGAGGAGGGTTAGTGTTACTAAACTTGGGAAATTTTAAATATTAAAATTACTTGGAGGAAAAAATGGACTTTTTATTTGATGGGATTATAAGCATTACTTGGCAACAAGGAGTAATGTACCTGGTAGGAGCATTACTAATTTATTTAGCGATAGTAAAAGGATATGAACCTGCAT
>JAEYWQ010000088.1 GCA_023428885.1 Bacillota bacterium | reverse complement strand
GAGTTAGAGATACCAGCCTATCGAAAAATTGGAATTGCGATGCGTAATCAAAGGGATCTTCCATTAGCAGCCAAACGATTTCTTGAATATCTACCATACAGAAAGGTAAATGAAAACAGTAAGGTTTAGAAAAGACAAGATCAGATAAGGACAAGGTCAGCCAAGGACAAGATCAGCCAAGGACAAGATCAGCCAAAGACAAGATCAGCCAAAGACAAGATCAATCAAGGACAAGATCAATCAAAGGAAATTCAGTAAAAGACAAGACAAATCAGAGCAAGACTGGATAGGAAATTATTTATATAAAGCCTTACAATATAACTACGAGGTGAGAACGATGGAAGTTATTCAGAGCATACAAAGAGCAATTGCATACATGGAAGATCATATGTTAGAAACGATTAATTACGAGGATGTAGCGAGACATGTTTATATGTCAAACTACCATTTTCATAGGATCTTTAGCATGATGACCGGAATCACGGCGAATGAGTATATCCGAAATCGTAGATTATCGATGGCAGGGCAGGAGTTAACACTGTCTTCACAGAAAGTCATTGATATTGCATTCAAATATGGGTATGATTCGCCAGAGAGTTTTACGAAGGCCTTCACAAGATTTCACGGTATATCACCCAATGGTGCAAAGCGTTCTGGTGCGAAGCTGAAATCGTATAACCGCCTTGTCATTAAATTATTATTGGAAGGTGGAAGCATGATGGAGTATAGGATTGTGGAAAGAGAACCATTTCAACTATTAGCAAAAGTAAGACAATTTCGTAATGAGATAATTAGTGAAACGGGAAATCAAGAGATTCCGGAATTTTGGAAAAAGTCAGGAGAAGAGGGTGTATTTGAGGTATTGAATCGTTATACGAAGAACCATCATATTGTGTATGGAGCATGTGCTCCAATTTCAAAAGAAAGTACTTGCTTTGATTATGGAATCGGTATGGAATATGATGGAGAAGAAGTACCAGAAGGATATAGACTATGGAAAATTAAGCCTAGCTTATGGGCAGTATTTCCTTGCGTTGGTGAAGATGGTAGTTGTATTGCGAAAACCTGGGATCGTATTATGAAAGAGTTCTTGCCAGGGTCAGACTATAGCATACTGGACGATACAGACTTTGAACTTTATCCAGGGAAGAATGAAGACAACGTGTTTTGTGAAATTTGGCTTCCGGTAGAGAAAAAGGCCTGAGCAGAATAAGTTTTTTAGAACTGGACATGATAGTTTCGTAGCTTAAATTTGTTTTGTGTAGGAGGAACAGCATGCCAAAAGATAGTCAACCAGATAATAAGGAAGCTAGAATGGAAAAATGTAACAATCAGACACCGATCACACAGGAAAATCAAAATAAGAATAAGAATGCAAAACGTCAGTCCATAAAGAATAATGATGTATAAAGACTTAACGTTAGGTGTAGACGGATATAGGCTTCCTATCAAGGTACTTATAGTACATAGATAGAAAGCTATATCCGTGTTTTTAATTTATGATAAGTGAGACAGCTTGCTGATTGTTGATAGGAATTAGGAAGCACTCTTTGCTCAATCTATTGCGAATTTACCCCAAAATGTTATAATTGTTATAGCACGTTAATAAAGAAGGAAAAACTAGGATGAAAAATGTACCTAACATACTAACAGGATTGAGAGTTGTAATGGCAATCTGTCTTATCTTTCTGACTCCGAATACCTATATGTTTTTATTAATCTATATCTTCTGTGGAATCAGTGATATTCTGGATGGTTATATTGCCCGAAAATATAAGCTGCAGAGTTCTATGGGAGCTAGCTTCGATAGCATTGCAGATGTTGTTTTTTTTGGAATTATAGTGTATGTCTATTACCCAATCATTCGAATTCCTGAGTCTATTTTAGTATGGATTTTTCTTATTCTTACTATTCGTCTTTGTTCAATTATCATTGCTGGAATCAAATATCATACCTTTGTTATCTTACATACGTATTTGAATAAAGCTACTGGTCTGGCCTTATTTTGTTTTCCTATTCTGATTTACTTATTTGGTATCAAAATGACAGGTTATCTATTATGCGGAATAGCTTCTATTTCTGCATTTGAAGAATTACTTATCCAAATAATATCGAAAGAACTGCATCGTGATATTAGTTGCTTGTTATCCAAGAGAAAAAAATAATATTCATCATGTAAGTTGAATACATAGAAAGAGGTTACAATGGAGAATAATATCGAAATCGATGAAATCATTGCCTACTGCTTAGCCAAACCAGGGGCTTACAAGGACTATCCCTTTGGGGACATTCCCATTTGCATTCGCTACAATAAGAAGATTTTTGCTCAAATTTATCCGAATCCTTGGGATTGCAAGATTACCTTAAAGTGTAATCCAGATTCCGCAGAGTTTTACCGTCGTATCTTTCCTGAGGTGGTGACACGGGGGTACCACTGTCCTCCGGTCCAACAGCCCTATTGGAACACCGTAAAACTTGATCTCATACCCAAGGACGAGTTGTGGAACATGATTGATCATGCATATGAGCAGGTATTGCTAAGGAGACGTTAATGTTAAAATAGGTGATATACTCAATGTAACTCAGCAATGACTTGTATATCATAACAAAGGAAAGTAAAAATTGAATGCAGTAACATAGCAGATTGATTAGTGTGGAAATCAGAGATTTTCACACTTTTTTATTCGGAAGGAAATTTAGTCGTACTTCCTATTGAATAAAACCCTTCGGGCATGATTCGCAGCTTCGCGTGGATCAAAAGTGTGTTCTTACGATAAACTACATCGCGAGAGTGTGGGAAGCACACTTTTGTTCTTACAGACTAACAACGTCAAGTAGGAAGCAGACTTTGTTTATGAATATGAAATTTTGTTTATTTTTCTTTAATAAAATTATATTATCTGTTTATAGCAAAGAGGTTGACATGTTTTCTTACAACATATACAATGTTATTAACAACGTGCTTGATAACATTGTAATAAAGGAGGAATCAAATGTTTGATGTAAATGAATTATTAGGAGAAGCAATTAGAGAAACTGATAATTTAATTGACGGAGAAATATTTCTGGTAAAGGATTTGTTTAAGGGCTATATTTGGAATCGGATTCCTGTGAAAGATCGACTTTTATTAGGAACATTGTTTTTAAATTATATTCATCAAGGTAAAAGCAATCTATGTGCCATTGAAAAAACATCATCTCATCAGCAGCAATATAAGAAAATAATTCATTCACCATAATATTTTCATACTTTAATCATACCATGTTATCATAAGCGAAACAAAAATCATAAGAAAGGATGGTAATTATTTGAGTGTATTAATTTCAAAGTTTAAAGAGGTTTTATCATCTGTTATTCCAATTACAATCATTGTATTAATATTGAATTTTACCTTAACACCCCTTGATACCCCTGTATTCGTCAGATTTTTATTAGGTGCAATGTTCATTATCATTGGGTTAACTATATTTTTAGTGGGGGTGGATGTCGGTATTACCCCAATTGGAAATCATATGGGAGGTTCCCTGGCTAAGACCAATAAATTATGGATTGTGGCGGTTGCTGGTTTAATCCTTGGATTCTTTGTTTCTGTTGCAGAACCTGATCTACATATTTTAGCTGATCAGGTAGACTCTGTTTCGTCTGGTTTAATATCAAAAGGTAGTATTGTAATCGTTGTATCGATAGGTATAGCAATCATGCTTTCTGTCGGACTTGGTAGAATCGTTTATAATTTCCCTTTATATAAATTATTATCAGTCCTTTATTTGATTATTCTTGCATTAGCGTGTTTTACTTCACGTGAGTTTTTAGCAATCTCATTTGATGCTTCTGGAGCGACTACCGGAGCATTGACTGTACCGTTTATTCTATCCTTGGCAATTGGTGTATCCAAGTTGAAAAAAGATAGTAAAGCGTCGGAGAAGGATAGTTTTGGATTAGTTGCTATTGCATCCACTGGAGCAATTATCGCTGTCATGATTATGAGCATCATATCGAAACCAGGTGAAATTACTGGTAATCTTGACGCTCAAGAAGTCTCCAATTCTATTATTTCACCATTTGTTCATGAGATTGGTAAAGTTGCCTCAGAAATCATCATCGCTTTACTTCCAATATTAATCCTGTTTATCATCTTCCAGTTTATCTCCTTTAAACTGCCAAAACGAGAGGTAAGAAAGATATTATTCGGTGTCTTATTTACCTTCATCGGTTTAGTGTTTTTCCTAGTAGGTGTAAATGCAGGTTTTATGGATGTAGGAAGCACAATTGGATATAAATTAGCAAGTTATGATAACAAGGCTTATGTTGTCATTATTGGGCTTGTACTAGGAATCGTTACAATTCTTGCTGAACCAGCAGTTTATGTCTTGACACATCAGATAGAAGATGTTACAAGTGGTTATGTAAAGAGAAGTGTTGTAATGTTTACTTTGGCAATCGGTGTGGGTATCTCTGTTGCATTATCTGTGATTCGTATCTTAATTCCAGAGTTACAGTTATGGCAGTATCTTCTTCCAGGTTATTTCATAGCAGTAGGTTTGACTTATTTGGTACCAAAATTATTTGTTGGTATTGCCTTCGACTCTGGTGGAGTTGCATCCGGTCCAATGACTGCAACGTTTATCTTGGCATTTTGTCAAGGAGCAGCCGACGCGGTAGAAGGTGCGAATGTTTTAGTGGACGGTTTTGGTGTAATAGCAATGGTAGCTATGACGCCATTAATTGCATTGCAAATATTAGGATTGATCTTTAAAATAAAATCAAAGAAGGGAGGACTTGAACACAGTGACATATAATACAAAGATAAAGGATATCGAACTGGTATGTATTATCGTTAATTTTGGAATGGGGAGTAAGATTTTAAAAACTGCCAAATGCTGTGGCATCAATGGTGGAACAATAACGTTAGCCAGGGGTACAGTGAATAACAAGCTATGGGACTTTTTAGGTCTATCCGATGTTCGAAAAGAAATCTTATATATGGCAGCTGATCGAGAGACTGCATATAAAGCGTTAGATAAAATAAATACAGAATATAAATTATGTAAACCAAATCATGGAATCGCTTTTACTACTACCATCAGTGCATTGGTGGGAACACATTTTAATAAAAGTGAGAACATGGAGAATGAGAGAGGTGAAGAGCTTACTATGTATCAGGTGATAACCGTAATCGTTGATAAAGGAAAGGCAGAGGATGTAATTGAATCTGCTAGTAAAGCAGGTTCAAAAGGAGGAACTATTATTAATGGTAGAGGTTCTGGTATTCATGAAACAAGTAAGTTGTTTTCAATGGATATTGAGCCTGAAAAGGAAATCGTTATGATTTTATCCGAAGCTGATATGACCGAAGCGATTGTCTCAATGATTCGACAAGATTTAGATGTTGATTCTCCGGGGAAAGGTATTATCTTTGTTCAGGATGTAAATAAAACATATGGTATTTATAAATAACTTAGACTTGCAAAACTTAGCTACTTCTCCTGGTGAGAAGTAGCTTTTTACATGTGTGATCTCCAAGTTCTTAATTTAGCAACCAACAGTTGTCAATTATGAAAGCAATGGTTCCTTGTGAATCTTTGCTTTTTTTGTTATAGTTTTTATAGTAGCAAACGATAGGAAAAGGGGTGCTAAGTATGAAATTATATGAAAAATTACAGATGCTAAGGAAGGATAGGAAATTATCACAAGAGGAGTTGGCAGATGCCATGGGTATATCTAGACAAGCAGTAGCTAAGTGGGAGTTTGGTCAAAGCTATCCTGATATTGATAACCTGATCAGACTAAGTGAACTTTACAAAGTATCCATTGATAGGCTTGTTAAAGAGGATGATGATTGTAGTCAAGATGTCATCCATAAGGAGCAAGAAAAAGGAGAAGATTTCATACCTTTCTTACTACGAGCAAAACGTTTGACCTATGCAGGTAAATCCTATCAAACAACATCATCTAGGCTTGCTTCTCATGATTATGAATATGCAGAGGGAGAGCTACGTTATCATGATACCTATCTTGGAGGAGAACGTTTTGCTGGAGAAGAAGCGGTATGGCATAAAGAACTACCAATCTATAGTATGAATTATGTAGGGAGAGTATTACATGAAAGCTTTTCTGGAGACTTCTTAAAGGAGGCACTACTTCTAGTCCCAGAAGAATTCCCATATCGTGGTCCCTTATGTTTTCAAAACGGTGATTTTAGTTATCACTGCCATGTATCAGGAGACTTTCATTGGTTTCAAGGTTATGAAGAAATATTTTGTCGGGGAAATAAGGTTTATGAATGTTATTTCCATGGAGGCGATATAAAGTAAGACTAAGGTGTTAATGCTTAATCACAATGCATATGATTGGTGAAGCTGTCGATATTGGTTCGGGGTATAACAGATACTCTTCTTAAAGGACTTACAGAAGTATCCTATATCGGTAAAACCACAGCGATTGCTGATTTCATCCACGGATAATTCAGTATCACGAAGAAGTGTTGAAGCCATGGATAAGCGTAGTTGCATAAGGTAATGGTGTATCGATTTTCCTGTTGTAGCTTTGAATTCTTTAACTAAAGTAGTTCGATTGATATGAAACTCAAGACAGAGTGTTTCCAAAGTAATCTTTTGGTTATAGCCAGAATGAAGATAATATATTATACGCCCAGCTAGTGAAGAATGGCAATTAAGCATTGTAGTGGTAGAGGATTCTTCTTGCTCCGCTAATGAAAGTGAGAAAAGAATCTCAAAAAGAAAGGACCTACTACGGCATGGCCAGAGTGGGGTGTCTTGTAACCGAAGGAGGTTAGATATCTTTTGTAAACGTTGTCTTAAGATATTGGATTCAAACTCATGGAGCTGAAGAATCTTAGATTTTGTATCAGTAACAGAAATAAAATTACTTAAATAACTAAGATCCTGGCTGTCTGTGATAGATAATCCGGTTGGGTTTATGATATTTTCAAAGGAAAACATATGATTGACCACACTAGGATGAAAATATAGAATCGACGTAATTGCATTGCTATGGTTACGAATTACAATCTCATCGGTTTCATTTAGACAAATGACTGCTGTGCCAGTTAAGATAATTGCATTACCATTCAACTCTATCATCATGGTTCCAGCCTCAAGAAAAAGGATCTTATAGCAATCCTTATAAAAGCTATGTTGAGATGGTGGAATATCCATTGTAATTGACATCGCAAAGCGATATCCAATGTAATGAAGCTTACCAATTGTAATATAGTCCATATCGTGCACCTGCCCTTTGAGAGTATTCAACACACAGATTTCCATAATTTATATATATCATTATAAATGAGCTTCTTCTTATATACAAGTAAAAAAAGGACTGAAATCAGCCCTCTTGCAATTTGTCAATCGCAAGAAAGCTGATTTTAGTCCTATTTTAAATTCTTATAAATTTACTATTAATTAGCTCTCATTTAATTAATTATAGATATGGTTATTAAGAATTCGATAAACATTTAAGGTATCTTCTGCTAGCTCTTCTTTAGAAATCGTTAGTACATTATCGTATTCTGTAATCTCTCCATACTTATCTACTAGGTATGTCAGAGTTACCTGGCTGTAATGGGTAGGGATAATAATCTTAGGGTTTAACTGTTCAATTAAGTTAAAGCCTTTTAAATTGAATACACTCATATTGGAATATGAATTTTCAAATTGCATAAAGGCAATATCAATGGTGCCTAATTCCTCTAACTGCTCCTCAGTGAGTTTTGATTGTCCAACATCACCCATATGAGCAATACGTATACCGTCAACTTCTAACACGGTGATTATATTACTAGTGGAGATAGTGTCACCGCTATGTGAACTATAGATGGTATAAACATGAAAATCCTTTAAGTCAAAGTCTTCTTTGGTATAAAGAACAGTTTTTGCATCATAGGAAGAAACAAAATTGGCATCGGTATGATCAGGATGACCATGTGTGCTTATGATAGCTGCTGGATTTAGATCGATGATATCTTTGGACGGCATATTTGTTGGATCCAATACAACAACTTCGCCATTGGAAGAAGTGATGATATACGAATTATAGGGATATGCAGTACTCTTTGATACAGTTTGTATCATTACTTTCCCAGAATCATTGCTGGTAAGTGGTAACACAAGAGTCTTTTGGGCAGTTACTGATTCTTCAGTGGCAGCAGAAGGTGCTATGGTAGCGGTTGGTGCTGTGGTTACCGTAGGTGTCGAGTTGCTTGTAGTTGTTTCTTCCTCTGTCTTCTTACTGTTATTACAGCCTACTAAGAAGATTATACTAAGTACTACAAGAGATAAGATTTGTTTTCTTGTTTTTTTCATAATGGACCCTCCTCAAAATACTAGTTATACTATAGCAAGTAATAGAACTTAGTAAAAGGAAGTATCTACATGAAAAACGGTAAAAAAGTAAACAATTTTATAAAAAGGGAATTGACTTGTTTATCAATTCCCTCTATTCTCGCATATAGCCATGGTTGGGCTGAATAGTGACTAGTTAGTTTTCTATTTTTCCACCTACATGTTCAATACAATGTCGAATCGATGATTCTTGTGTTTTATTATTGTATCCAACATCAATGGTACTATTAGCCAAATTTACATTGACTTCTTTCACACCTTCAACTTTTTCCAGTGCGTTTTTTACCTGGGTTTTCATCTGGGAGTTTTGTATACCAGTTACATCATAGTGGACTCTGTTCATAGATAGACACACTCCTTTCCTTTGAGGGACTTAAGTGTATTTGTGCACGTTGATAGCTGCTGGGCCTTTCTCTTGCTCCATAATATCAAAACCAACAGACTCTCCTTCATGAATTTGCTTTTCGGATCCGTTTTCTTTGATTTGAGAATGATGCAAAAAGACATCGCGGCCGTCGTTCGTGGAAATAAATCCATATCCACGTTCAGAATCGTACCATTTTACAGTTCCAGTATAGTTAGCCATTTGAAATCCTTTCTTATGGTATATGCGATGTGTTGATAACAGCACAAGGTTAGTATTTGCAATATAATCTTTTTCATTAAAAAAAATACTGAAATTATTTCAAAATAATGGTAATATATAATAAGGACGAGAGGAGGTGGCAGATGAAATACAAGATTACCTCAGAAAGGACAAATCTTTTTGCTCCGAATATCCATGTAGCTATGTCAGTTTTAATCAAGGGATGTACAGATCTAGAAGAATTGACCCATGCTATTCGGAAGGCTTGTATACAGAATGAAATGCTTCGATGTAAGATAGTACTTGAAGAGAATGGAGAAGCTTTCTATGAAACAATTTCAACACCAAACCAATCTATTATAATTCGTGAAAATAGTAATGCAAATCAATGGATATCTATTATCAAGGAGCAGGAGAATTTCCCATTTGATATTTTTCATGGCGAATTGGTCAGATTCTTTTTATTAAAAGAAGCAGAGCATATTAGATTACTCTTAATTGCTCATCATTTGGCTGGTGATGGAATCTCATATACTTATCTGATCGAGGATATTATGAGGGGATTGCAAAAAGAATCCGAGTTAGCACCAAAACCCATGACCTTGTTTGATGCGAAGAACTTATCAAAGAAGCATCAGCTATCCTTAGCAATGAAACTCATGATACGATATCTGAATCGTTCTTGGAAAAAGTATGGTAAGGTATTCGATCAGGAGGACTATGATAGAATCTATACTAGTTATTGGTCCAATCGATCCACGGAGATATATACACATAGTTTTCAAGAAGAGAAGGTATTAAAGTTAAAGGAAAAAGCAGATAAGTGTAACATAACCCTGAATACGCTGATCCAAACTGTCATGCTTCATGGATATCATGAAAAAGCGGACGTAGGATTAGCTGTTAGTATACGACCAAAAGGGTTTAAGGGAATGGCTAACTTTGCCTCGGGGATTGCTTTTGATTATCAATATTCGTCCTACAAAACCTTTGCAGAGAACGCCAAAGCAGTCCATCATCGAATCCAGAGAAAATTAAAGAATGATAAAAAGAGATATTTTCTTCTACAATTTTTAGATGCTTTAGAAGCGACATTAATTGATTCTACTTATTTTGCGGCTTTCGCTGGTTATGAAGAAAAATTAGCCAAGAAGCTTTGTAAGATGTTCGGCTATTGTGGAAAGCCAAAGGATTTGAGCATATCAAACCTTACGAAGTTAGATATCCCTACCGCATATGGTGAATATAGCATTGAAGATTTTTGGTTTGTTCCTCCATTGATCTCGAATGCAAAGAGGTTGTTCGGTATTGCAAGCTTAGGAAATACGATGAATTTAACTTTTCATGTAGAGAATTCAAAGGAACGAGATAATTTAAAGAGATATTTTGATGAAGTAATTCATGAGTTGTTATCTTTCACAACTTAAGCATATATTACATTTATGGATATGAACTATATGACAAAGGTAAAACACAGCAATGCATATGCATTGCTGTGAATGTCCTACGTTATTCTTCTCCAATCGGATCTTCAATCAAAGTTGCTACACGGAAACAATGTTTGTGACCATCATTTTCAGTTGTAACAGCTTTGATAAAATGAACATGCCTATTATCTCCAACTGGTATTGCTAGTGAAGTGTTGCCACAAAATTCATGAAAATGATCTTCATAAAAATCCGTTCTGAATTTTACCTGATGGAAATGGCTATTGCCGCATGGAATTGCTTCCCCAGAAACAGTAGCAAATCTGTGATTATGTGGATCTTCTTCACGTTCTGCAATTTGAGTGCTACCTTGGACTTCGTGGACATGTCTTTGTTTCTCTTTTTCCCTTTCTCTACAAGGATCTTGATTATAGTAGCCCATATATTCTTCTCCTTTCATTGAATAGTGGAATAATGTATATTCCACTATTAATATATGAGAAATATAGCGATTGGTGTAAAGATAAGTCGAAAAACAGAGATTAATAAATTGTCAACATTGTGTTCTAATAGATATTTTGATAAAATGAATAGTAGGAGATTATGGATTTTAGTAGTAATAGATAAGTGTAGTAATAGAATAACAGAAAGGTAAGAGAAAACATGGAAGATTTTAAATTTTCAACATTAGAGTATAAACGTCCTGATGTTGACCAATACGAGGCAGCTTATCAAGAAATGACAAAGAAGCTTAAGGAAGCTAGGAATTATGAAGAGATTCAAACAATCCTTAAGTATTTAGAAGACTTATCTGGAGAAGTAGAGACTATGTGTACGATAGCAATGATACGTAACACTCTGGATACCACCAATGAATTCTATGAGAAGGAAGTAGAATTTATTGATGATAGATTTGCAGAAGCAACCAAGAGTACCACTGAGTTCTATAAAGCATTGTTACATAGCCAGTTTACTGAGGAAATTAGCAATGAATATGGAAAAGAGTATCTGGTAAGTGTTCAACGTGAAGTAAATCGATTTAAAGCTGAGTTGGTTCCTTATATGCAAAGAGAAGCAAAATTGACACAGAAGTACCAGAAGCTAATGGCAACTGCGAAAATTCCATTTCAAGCTGAGACCTACAATCTGTATGGTATCCAAAAGTTTTTTGAAGATCCAGACAGAGCTGTAAGAAAAGCAGCTTTTAAAGCATATTCTGACTTCTACCATAGTAACGAAGAAGAGATGGAAGGTATCTTTTCTGAACTTGTAGGACTTAGAAATGAAATGGGTAGAGCCTTAGGGTATGATAATTTTATACCACTTGCATATATTCAACAAGAGCGTAGTGATTATGGGGTGAAGGAGGTTGCAGCCTTCCGTGAACAGGTTCGCCGTGAAATCGTTCCACTCTGTGAGAAATTATATCAAGCTCAGGCAAAGCGTATTGGAGTGGATGAGATCCGGGTGTTTGATGAGCGCTTTATCTTCCCAGATGGAAATGCAGAACCTGCTGGAGATGATGATTATCTTGTAAAAGAAGCGCAAAAGATGTACCATGACATGAGTCCTGAAACTGGTGAATTCATTGATTACATGATAAAGCATGAATTAATGGATCTTAAGAATAAGCCAAATAAGGCATCTACAGGATATATGACGGATTTGTTTGCCTATAAGGCACCTTATGTTTTCTCCTGTTTTAACCAAACAATTGGAGATATCCAAGTCCTGACCCATGAGCTCGGTCATGCATTCGCAGGCTATGAAGCAATGCGTTCACAAAAGACTTCTCGCTACTGGTCTGGTGGAACGGACATTGCAGAGATTCACTCCATGTCCATGGAGCAATTCTCTTACCCATATGCTGAACAATTCTTTGGTAAAGATGCGGATAAATTCCGCTTTGCACATTTACAAGAGGCAATTACCTTTGTGCCATTTGGAGTGGCGGTGGATGAATTCCAGCATATCATGTATGAACATCCAGAGTTAACACCTAAGGAACGTACCTATGAATGGCACAAATTAGAAGAGAAATATATGCCATGGCGTAAATATGAAGAGGATGAATTCATGGAACGTGGCGGTTATTGGTATCATAAAAATCATATCTTCTTATATCCATTTTACTATATCAATTATACCTTAACGACCATGGGAGCAATGGAGTTTAAGAAGCGTTATAGCGAAAACAAAGCCCAAGCTTGGAATGATTATCTTAAGCTTTGTAAGGCTGGTTCTTGTGTAAGTTATTTAGAGCTCTTAAAAGTTGCAAATCTTTCTGTTCCATTTGAAGAAGGTAGTGTAGCTAGAGCTATCTCTTGTGCAAAAGAAAGCTTATTAGGTGATATTGAGAAGATGGAGAAGAAATAACTTTAACACTCATTAAGTAAACAAAATTAGGCATTCAAAACAAAGTAATACTTGTTTTGGATGCCTAGTTTAATTCTCTATATTCCATGGCTTTCTTTTTCATTCCTGGGAAATTTCTGTTTATTCCTACTCGTTTTTAATTAGCTTAATAAAATCTTCCACCAACAGTATTCCCTTATCGCCTTCTTCTCGATTTCTTACAGAGACAGAATCACTTTCTTGTTCTTTCTGACCAATGATGACCATATATGGAACCTTATCAAGTTGAGCTTCTCTGATTTTATAGCCTATCTTTTCATCCCTTGTATCAATTTCACAGCGTATACTAGCCTGCCTAAGACGATCCATAACTCTTTCTGCATAAGGAGAAAACTTATCTGAGATCGGTAGAATTTTCACCTGGACTGGTGCTAACCAAAGAGGTAGTTTTCCAGCATAATGCTCAATTAAGATAGCAATGAAGCGTTCAATTGAACCAAACACCACACGATGAATCATAATCGGACGATGCTTTTCACCATCTGGGCCGATATACTCTGCTTCAAACCGCTGAGGTAGTTGAAAATCAAGTTGAATGGTTCCACATTGCCAAGTTCTCTTAATGGAATCTTCCAAATGGAAGTCGATTTTCGGTCCATAAAAGGCACCATCACCTTCATTCACAATATAAGGAAGACCAAGGTCTTTGAGTGCATCTTCTAACGCAAGTGTAGCTAGCTCCCAGTCCTCATCGCTACCTATACTATTCTCTGGTCTAGTTGACAATTCCACATGATAATGAAAACCAAATTTTTGATATACTTCATCAATGAGTCGAACAACACCTTTGATTTCATCCTTAATTTGTTCTTGAGTCATGAAAATGTGAGCATCGTCTTGTGTAAAGCAACGGACCCTCATTAATCCATGCAATTGACCAGATTTTTCATGGCGGTGGACTAACCCCAGTTCTCCCATCCGTATCGGCAGATCTTTATAGGAGTGTGGTTTCATCTTATATACTAACATACCGCCTGGGCAATTCATTGGTTTAATTGCATAATCCATATCATCAATCACTGTGGAGTACATATTCTCTTTGTAGTGATCCCAATGCCCTGAAGTTTCCCAGAGACTACGGTTTAACATCATAGGAGTAGAAATTTCCATATAATTGTCACGTTGATGTAGCTCTCTCCAATAATCCACTAGTAAGTTCTTTAGGATCATACCCTTAGGTAAGAAGAATGGAAAACCAGGGCCTTCCTCCATAAGAGTAAATAGCTCTAATTCTTTTCCGAGCTTACGATGATCTCTACGTTTGGCTTCTTCCACTTGTTCAAAATACTCCTCTAGCTCCTTATTGTTAGGGAAGGCAGTGCCGTAGATTCTTGTTAACATTTTGTTGTCTGCATTACCTTTCCAGTAAGCACCAGCAAGAGAAGTTAATTTAATGGCCTTGATGACACCTGTATTTAATAGATGTGGTCCAGCACATAAGTCAACATATTCGCCCTGCTCGTAGAAACTTAAACTAGCTTCTTCTGGCAAATCGCCAATCAGCTCCAATTTGTATGGTTCATTTCTTTCCTTCATCAAGGCGATTGCTTCCTCTCTAGTTAAGATAAAGCGTTTGAGTGGAAGATTTTCTTTTACGATTGTTTTCATTTCCTTTTCCAGAGCTTTTAACTTATCAGTATTAGGTTCAAAGTTAAACTCAAAATCATAGTAAAATCCGTTCTCAATCGCTGGACCGATGGCGCACTTAGCCTCTGGATACAACCGTTTTACTGCCTGGGCAAGAATATGTGCAGCTGTATGGCGAAATGCCTGTTTTCCTTCTTCGTGATCAAAACTTACTTCCATTACCGAACCATCTTTTCTTCTTACTTTCATTTTACCCTCATTTCTGCATTGCTTTTTGTGGTTTGCGAGAGTGTGCGAAGCACACTTTTG
>JAEYWQ010000047.1 GCA_023428885.1 Bacillota bacterium | reverse complement strand
TTATGCGTTAAATCGACTTCCTGCAAAGTATGTTGTAACTACACAAGGAGAATTATTAAGTAAACTTGACTCTTTAGATTTACAGTTTGAAGCCAACATCACAACCGCAATCACACAAGGGATATTGCTGGTAAGCCAAAATCCACGTCATGAATAAAAAAGCGCGCATTTCAGAGGATATTCCTCTGAATTAAAAAAAGGGGTGTTGCAATTTGCTACACCCCCTTTTGTCTTATGATCTAGAAGTACTTTTTGTTTCCCCAAAGATTACTCTTTTTCAAATCAACATATTCATTATAAGCACGTTCTAAAATTTGCTTTTCATTTGTAAACTTTAGCATATGATATGCCTCGTGAAATTTGTAATATCCAGAGTCCATAATATATTCTTCTCTTTGTGGTTTACTGTAATAGCTATCAGACATCATAAGGTACCAATGATCATCCTTCAGTACAGTACTTTGTGGAGTATTAAACGTATATTGACTTTTGCCTATATACTTAATGATTGAAGCTATAGAACCAGTCTCCTCTCTTACCTCACGAATCGCAGTTTCTTTATATTCTTCGCCCTCTTCCACGGTTCCCTTTGGTAATACCCAACCTTCATACTTGTTCTTATAATTCTTATACAATAATAAGATTTTTCCTCTGAAAATCACTACACCACCACAGCTTGTTGCTTCTATCATCGCAATGCCTCCTGTTTTCTGGTGTAACCTTTAACTGTATTTAAGTATACAACATTCGATAGTGATTTTCAATAAAAATCGTTAATTATAAACATTGACGAGAAGTTTCAAGAAAGCAAAGTGCTTGTTTGACTTTCACTAATATGTGATGACACATTCCGGTAAAGCCTTTTTTAATGCTTCAATATCCTTATCTTTGATTTCATTATTACTTAAATCAAGTATTTCTAATCTTGTTAGATCCTTTAGAATCGATATGTCTTGTATTGAATTCCCATCCAAATACAAAACTTTGAGAGCTGTCATCTTCTCTAATCCGTCCAAACTAGTAATCCTATTGTTTGATGCTGCTAATATCTCGAGTTGTTCTAGATTTCGCAACTTGATAAAAGATGAAACCTGATTATTGGAGATGTCGAGTGCTTTTAAATTCGTTAATGTGTGCAAGGTATCAACATTTACAATATTATTATGGCTAAGAATTAAGGTTTCTATGTTAACTGCATCTTTTATCCCATCTAACTTAGTTAATTCGTTATTGCTTAAATCAATTGCGATTGCTTTGTCAAGATCAGTAATCGTTTCTAAGCTAGTCAATTTCTTCCCGGATTTATTGATTGTTATCAGACTGACCTCTTCAGGCACGGCAATCGTAGGCTGTGGAGTTAGCTCCATTGTTGACGGTTTTATACTTGGTTGAGTTGTAATCATTACACTGCTAGGTAATTGCTTGTTAATGTCAAGCTTTGTTAAAACTACGATCAAAGATGCAGCAAATACTACTACAAGGAAGCTAAAAAGTAATGATTTCTTATTCTTTTTGTTTTCAGCCCTAACTTCTTCCCGTTTCCGTTTCTCTCTTTTGTCAGATTCGAAATCTACTGGTATCTGCAATCGGCTGACGGGTTCTGATACCTTGGAAGTAACCACAACTTCATTGTTGATATAGATATCCTCAGACACGATATGATTCTTGTCCCCTAATATAATATCTGAATCTAAAAATATAGCGATTGCAGTAAGTGCATCCTTGAATTCTTCTGCACTTTGATACCTTTGCTTAGGATTTAAGTCACAGGCTTTTATAATCACTTTGGCTAATTCGTCTGTGGCATGGACTGGTCGCGGTAATATAGGATTCTCAAAGCGCTGCTTCATTGCTAATTGGCGCTCTGTCAAGGATGCTTCCCCAAGTGCTACACTCATATAAGGTAGTTTATTATCATTTAATAACTGATATAATACTAAACCTAGTGAATAAATATCCGCTCGATTATCATAACCTGCTCCATGATATATCTCAGGTGCTATATAATCTGCCATATCTTTAAGTCCAGTAATAACATCATTTTGCTTTGATATGCGTTGAAAAGAAAAATCACCAAGCTTATAGCTTCCATTCTCTGATACGAATATAGACTCTGGACGTAGGTCTCCGTGCACAATGTGATTTATCTCGCAGATGCGAAGTGCATCACAGATGTCCTTACCCAGGTAAAGGACATCTTGTATGCTTAAGTTTAACATCTGCGTTCCTTCAGTGATATTAGGTAAATACTCCATCCTAAGAAAAACATCATATCCAACACCGTTCCCCCGTTGAAATATCATATGATCCTTATAGGAAAGCAGATGGGATTTATCATAGAGTTCTTCCACCAAACAAATCTCTCGGTACATATCTGTTACAAGTTCTTTATAATATTGGACTGTACTATCATAATCTAACACTTGATATTGTATTTGTTTTAACTCTTGTTTATCCTTAGGAACACCAATAACTTTCATCTTGTTGTACTCATAAACACCATTCTCAACACAATAAATCAAATATAGCGAACCTGAACCTGTTAATCCGATATAATCCTTGATATACCATCTCCCAAAGAATGGCTCTCCACTTTTAAGGTCATTCATATTCATATCTTTCGCTCCTATGTTATATCGCAATATCACATTTTTTCAAGTTACATCTTAGTGACAATTACAATTATCATCATCGTCTCACCGTTTAATGTACTTCCATTAATGTAGGTCGTACCTGCATTTACTGCTGTTACTACTCCTTTTTGGTCTACCTTTGCAATAGATTCATCGGCAGAACTAAATGTGACAGTTTGATCAGTAGCATCTGATGGTAAGATCGTATATTCAATCTCTTTCTTATCACCAACTGTAAGTAATATCATATTGCTACTTGCTTTAATGCTTGTAACATCAATCTTTTGCTCTGGAGCTTTCGTCGGCTTTGGTGTCGGCTCTAGCATAGGTGTTGGAGTTACAATTGGAGTCGTTTTTGAAGTTACAGTCACTTTACAAGTAGCTTTTTTTCCATTCTTCGAAGTCACTGTAATCATACAACTTCCCTTGCCGATTGCCGTAATTTTACCCTTATTATCAATTTTAGCTATCTTATTATTAGATGATGTATATGAATATGTAGTTTTTACCCCACTTGGTGATGCTGTAGCCTTAATTTGAAAAGTTTTACCGACTTCTAATGTTTTCTTCTCTACATTCAAACTAACTTTGCTTACTGCTTTCGCCTTTACTGTAAGTTTTAAACTTGATTTTATTCCACTAACATCAGAGTATGCCGTTATCGTAACTTTTCCAGGCTTAATTGCTCTTATCTTTCCCTTAGAATCCACAGTAGCTATTTTATTGTTACTGGATTTATAGGAAAATTTCTCGGTTGCATTACTTGGAGTTATGCTGGCTTTCATTGTTTTCGTTGAGCCCTCGTTCAATGTAAGCTCCCGTTTTGAAAACTTGAGGGCAGTAAGAGCTACATAATCTCCAAGTGTTATCCTATAATTTATTCCTAATCCATTGATATACACAGGGTCGATAGACAAATAATAAATACCATTTGCCCTAGGAATCTCTATATTCGTAGCCACTGGACTATTAGCAATTGTTTCTATCTTGAATAAGTTTTTATATGTATCATATAATTTTAAGTTTATAGGATCTGGTCCTAGGTTAAGGAAGTTTATTTTTAAAGTATTCTCAGAATTCAGACTTATTTTATAGCTATCCATCTCATCGCCAAATCCCAGCACACCCTTCCTCTGATCTGGCATATTGATTAAGTCGGAATCGTCCAAAGTATCGTTATTAGCCCCTTCGTTAGATTCAATCTTAGAAAGTTTTCCAACAATACTATATTTAGTAT
>JAEYWQ010000416.1 GCA_023428885.1 Bacillota bacterium | reverse complement strand
ATATGTTTCAGATTGTGGACAATGTCTGTAGGGAAGATAACATGGAGGAATTAAGTAAGCAGGTAGATGTCATCTTTACCGCAACACCTCAGGGCTTATGCTCACAGCTTGTGAATGAAGAGATTCTATCCAAAGTTAAGATCATAGATTTGAGCGCAGATTTTCGTATCAAAGATGTTGCCATCTATGAACAATGGTATGGAATTCAACATGCTAGTCCAGAATTTATCGAAAAAGCGGTATATGGCTTAACAGAAATAAATCGTGAAGATATAAAAAATACCAGATTACTTGCAAATCCAGGCTGTTATACTACTTGTTCCATCTTAACAGCATATCCTTTAGTGAAAGAAGGAATGATTGATCCACACAGCCTTATTATAGATGCTAAGTCAGGCGTTAGTGGAGCTGGTCGTTCAGCAAAGCTAGATAATCTATATTGTGAAGTAAATGATACGATCAAAGCTTACGGAGTTACAACACATCGCCATACCCCAGAGATTGAAGAGCAGTTAGGATATGCAGCCAAAGCTAAATTAGCTTTAACATTTACACCACATCTGGTACCAATGAACCGTGGTATCTTGGTAACAGAATATGCGACTCTAACAAAAAAAGTTTCTTATGAGGAAGTAAAGGAAATTTATGATAAGTATTATCAGAAGGAATACTTTATCCGTGTCTTAGATCAAGGAAACTATCCAGAAACACGTTGGGTGAAAGGTAGCAATTATATGGATATTAACTTTGCTATTGATGAGAGAAGCAAGCGAATCATTATGATGGGTGCTTTAGATAATGTGGTAAAGGGTGCAGCAGGTCAGGCAATTCAAAATATGAATTTAATGTTTGGTTTACCGGAACAGCTTGGACTTCAACTTGCACCAATGTTTCCTTAGTTGTGAGATACATTACTAATTGTTAGAGCATGAAAGAGTGTAGATATAGAAAGGATGGTTAAGTATGGAGATCATGAAAGGAGGCGTAACAGCAGCCCTTGGTTTTGAGGCAGCTGGCGTCTATGCAGGAATTAAGAAAAAGAAAAAAGATATGGCTTTAGTATATACAAAAACACCTGCGGTGGCAGCCGGAACATTTACCACTAATGTGGTTAAGGCAGCTCCAGTAAAATGGGATATGAAGTTAATTCAAAGCAAGAAGGCAATGCATGCAGTGGTATTAAACAGCGGTGTAGCCAATGCTTGTACTGGGGCCGTTGGTGATTTGAACAATGAATTAATGGCAAAGGCAGTGGCTGAGTCATTAGGAATTGAGACGGATACCGTATTAACCGCTTCGACTGGTGTAATTGGAAAACAGCTTCCAATTGATGTGATTATCAAAGGGGCAAAGATGCTAGCCGAAGAATTATCCGACACCCTAGATGCAGGAAATCTGGCTGCTCAGGCTATTATGACAACAGACACCATCTCAAAAGAATGCGCTATAACTATAGTGGTGGATGGAAAGACAGTAACCATTGGAGGAATGTCCAAAGGGTCTGGTATGATACATCCGAATATGGCTACCATGTTAGGCGTTGTTACTACTGACATAGCAATCAGTAAAGAGTTATTGCAAGAGGCAGTGAGCGCAGATGTGAAGAAGAGCTTCAATATGATATCGGTAGATCGCGACACTTCAACGAATGATTCTCTGCTGGTTCTAGCCAATGGGTTAGCTGGCAATACAGTTATTACAGAGAAAAATGAGGATTATGTTAAGTTTTGTGAGGCCTTAAATTATGTAACAACAACACTAGCAAAGCTAATGGCAGGGGATGGTGAAGGTGCCCAGAAATTATTAGAGGCTAAGATTATTCATGCAACTACCTACGAGCAAGCTGAAGTATTAAGTAAATCCATTATCACCTCTAATTTAGTGAAAACAGCTGTATTTGGCAATGATGCAAACTGGGGTAGAATCTTCTGTGCAATGGGTTATGCAGGTGTAGATTTCAATCCTGATATTGTGGATCTATATATTGAAAGTGAAGAAGGAAAGCTAAAACTTGTTGAGAATGGTATGGCAACCGAGTATTCCGAAGAAATTGCCAGCAAAATCTTATCAGGTAAAGAAGTAACAGCAATTGCTGATATGAAAGCAGGTGAAGAAACAGCAACCGCATGGGGCTGTGATTTGACATATGATTATGTAAAAATCAATGCTGACTATCGTTCTTAGTAAGGATGACTGCCTGCCAAAGATCTTGATAGAAAAATACGCATATACAAGATGAATGTGTGGATGACGCAAGGATTTGAACGAAAAGACAATTTGTATAGATGATGGATAATGGAGGAGAATAGGTTGGATCAGATTTTAGTAAAAGCACAAACGCTGATTGAAGCGTTACCATATATACAGAAATTCAATAATAAGAAGGTTGTAGTAAAATACGGTGGAAGCGCTATGTTAGATCCAGAGCTTCAACTTAATGTCATTAAAGATGTTGTCTTATTAAAACTTGTTGGCATGCAACCAATCATTGTACACGGTGGAGGTAAAGAAATTAGTAAATGGGTATCATTGTTAGGTCATGAATCCTCCTTTGTAGAAGGACTTCGTGTAACAGATGAAGTAACCATGGAAGTTGCAGAGATGGTCTTAGGTAAGGTCAACAAACATCTGGTACAGATGATAGAACAATTGGGAGTAAAAGCAGCTGGTATTAGTGGTAAAGATGGGTCTACTTTGATGGTAGAAAAGAAGTTGGTGAATGGCCAGGATATTGGATTTGTTGGGAATATTACAAAAGTGAATACTGACTTAATTAACACCTTAATCAGTAATGACTTTATTCCAATCATTGCACCAATAGGATTAGACAGTGACTATCATGCATATAACATTAATGCAGACGATGCGGCTTGTGCAGTAGCATCTGCAATTGGTGCTGAGAAATTAGCATTCTTAACTGACATAGAAGGCGTATATCGTGATTTTGAGGATAAGGATTCTTTAATCTCTGTATTAACTTTGGAAGAAGCAGATGAATTAGTGGAAGCGGGTATCATCGGTGGTGGTATGCTTCCCAAGTTAAAGAACTGTATTGATGCTGTTCGCAATGGTGTTTCCAGGGTGCATATCTTGGATGGAAGAAGAGAACATTGCCTCTTACTAGAATTCTTTACGAAAAAAGGTATTGGAACTGCATTCATTAACGACGAGTCGACTTTATTTGAACATGAACCAAAACATCGTTAGAGTTAAGTCTAGAGGATAACTGTAAGTAACCCTATGTGCTAAGTCTTGGCACAGAAATGGAGTATCTATGAATAAAACAATCGTGGAACAGGCAATGCAAGTATTGATGCCAATGTACAATCGTTTTGAAATCGTACTAGACCATGGAGAAGGGGTCTATGTCTATGATGTGGATGGTAATAAGTATTTGGATTTTGGTGCAGGGATTGCCGTGAATGCAATCGGTTATAGCAATGAAACCTTTAAGCAAGCCTTGAAAGATCAAATCGATAAACTACTTCATACCTCCAACCTATTTTATAATGAACCGACCTTATTAGCAGCTCAGAAGTTTTTGAAAGCCTCCCAGATGGATAAAGTCTTCTTCACCAATAGTGGAACAGAAGCAATTGAAGGTGCTTTAAAACTTGCTCGTAAATACTATTATAAAAAGAATGGTAGCAATGACAGCCAAATCATAGCGATGAATCATTCTTTCCACGGTAGAAGTATGGGAGCAGTTTCTGTTACAGGTACAAAAAAATACCGGGAAGCCTTTGAACCTTTAATAGGTGGAGTCGTATTTGCAGAATATAACGATCTAGAAGACGTAAAGAGCAAAATTAATGAGAAGACCTGTGCTATTATTATGGAAACTTTTCAAGGAGAAGGGGGAATCTATCCTGCAAAGGAGAGCTTTCTCTTAGGAACTCGTAAGATATGTGAGGAGCTTGATATCATCTTAATCTTAGATGAGATTCAATGTGGTATGGGACGTACAGGGAAGATGTTTTCCTACCAAAATTATGGTATCTTACCTGATATAATGACTAGTGCGAAAGCTTTGGGCTGTGGTGTTCCAATTGGTGCCTTTGCAGCAGTAGATAAGGTTGCCTCTGCCTTTGAAACGGGTGATCATGGAAGTACCTATGCATGTAATCCTTTTGTAACAGCAGCTGTAAATACAGTATTTGACTTGTTTGAGGAAATGAAGCTATTAGAACATGTCAATACGGTAGGAGATTATTTGTCAGTAAAACTCAATGATTTGAAAGTTAAGAAAGCTAGTATCCTTGCACATCGAGGTTTTGGTTTAATGCAAGGAATTGAATTGAGTATTCCTGCTAAAGATGTGGTTGCTGCTTGCCAGGAGAAAGGATTAATCTTAGTAACAGCAGGAACTAATATCATACGTTTTGTACCACCGTTAATTATAACGAAAGAAGATGTAGACAATATGATTCAAATTCTATCTTCTTGTCTTAAAGGTTAAAACTAAGACAATGTGGTGTAACAGCTAAGAGGAAAGCCACTTGGACCAAACTTTATATACGGTAACAATACATGATATATCGAATAATAAGCTTGTAAATGGAAAGCCTATCTTTATACTAGAATAAAGGTGGGTTTTTTTATGGGATTTATGATTGCATTGATATCTGGAACTCTGATGAGTGTTCAAGGAGTATTTAATACAAATGTTACGAAACAGACAAGTATATGGATGGCATCAGCCTTTGTTCAACTCACTGCACTTTTGGTATGTTTAATTGCCTGGGTGGTTACAGGAAGAGAAGGGACCTTTGGCGCCTTGTTTAAGATCGAAGATAAGTATATGTTACTTGGAGGAGCGATTGGGGCAGTGATTACTTATACGGTAATCCAAAGTGTTGGCTCTTTAGGTCCAGCAAAAGCAATCATGATTATTGTAACTTCACAGCTTGTCGCTGCTTATATCATCGAATTGTTTGGTTTATTTGGACAGGAAAAAGTACCATTTCAATGGAGAAAATTAATCGGTTTAGTACTTATTATTGCAGGAATTTTAACTTTTAAATGGAAAGACTGAGAAACATTAGTTTGAATGAAAACAATGCATGAAAAATTAAAACTAATTCTAAGTTCCTACTTGTATTAGCAATATGAATTCGTTACAATAGATTATGTAAGCAGGTTGAGAGTATAGTCTTGTTTTATAGGTTGAGGAAGGTTTGCGTTCTGAGAAAGAATGCAAGCACTCATTCTCAGAAATTTGAGGAAAATCATGAACAAGACTAAGATTTTTCGTTGTATGATGTTACTTCTATTTTTTTGTATTGCTGGAGGAGTTTATCTGTTTTCAGCAGATCCAAAAAAGGAAGATACTTTGATACAAGGCATTGTGAATCCGACGAATATGCCCTTTGGTATGACCAATGGGCAGGAAATTGACTCTTTGTCAGTGGAAGCTACTAAGCTTCAGGAGAAAGCAAGCGTAATCTACGTACATGTCTGTGGTAGTGTTGTTGCACCAGGTGTGTATGAATTTACAGCAGGAGCCAGGGTTATTGATGCAATTACCAAAGCAAGTGGATTTTGCTCTGGGGCAGCAGAAGATGCAATAAACCAGGCACAATTAATAGTAGATGGACAAAGATTATACATTCCAAGCCATGAAGAGATAGAAGCAGGGACTGTGACAGTGGATCCTATGTCTATGGCAGATTCCAATCAAGAACAGGATGGCATGATTAATTTGAATCATGCTTCCAAACAGGAGTTAATGACGCTGCCTGGGATTGGAGAGTCAAAAGCTGACAGCATAATCTCATATCGAGAAGAACATAATGGATTTGAATCGATTGAAGACATTAAGAAGATCACTGGAATAAAGGAAGCGATATTTCAAAAGGTGAAGAATTATATTACAGTCTCAAGATAGTCATGAAAAGTAACGTAAGTTGAAAGAGGTGAAAACGGTGGGAAAGAAAGTACTAGTTGTGGATGATGAAAAATTAATTGTAAAAGGAATTCGATTTACCCTTGAACAAGACGGAATGGAAGTTGACTGCGCTTATGATGGAGAAGAAGCGATTGAAGCTGCAAAGCAGAAGGAATATGATGTAGTTCTTTTGGATGTTATGTTACCCAAATTTACAGGGTTCGAAGTCTGCCAGCAGATACGAGAATTTTCAAATATGCCAATTATCATGTTAACCGCCAAAGGTGATGATATGGACAAGATTCTCGGCTTAGAATATGGAGCTGATGATTATATTACAAAACCTTTCAATATTCTGGAAGTAAAAGCACGAATTAAGGCGATTATGAGACGGAATGCTAGATCAGTTTCAGAGAATGAGGAATCGAAAGTGATTGTGTTCGGTGATATGAGACTAGATAGTGAAGGACGCAGGGTATTTATTTCGGGAAATGAAATCAATCTAACAGCGAAAGAATTCGATGTTTTAGAATTGTTAATCATGAATCCAAATAAAGTTTATAGTAGAGAAAATCTGCTGAATATCGTATGGGGCTATGATTACCCAGGGGATGTCAGAACAGTAGATGTGCATATCCGTCGTTTGAGAGAGAAAATTGAAGAGAATCCAAGCGAGCCAAAGTATGTACATACCAAATGGGGTGTTGGATATTATTTCAAGAATTAGAAAACGGCTAAGATTCTTAACAAGTATGCGTGTGCATATTGTGATAGCTTTGATGCTGGTCGGTATCATACCGGCTGGCATTTTGACAAAGGTCATGTTTCAAGCCTATGTAGAACGAAGTATTGATGATAAACTCACAATTCTTCGAAAGTACGGTAAGGACTTGGCGAACAAAGTTATCTTTACAGGCTATCTATCCAACCCGACAGATGGTGTGGAAGTGAATACAGAATTGTCCTTGGTGGCCAACCAATACGACGGTCGTATCTTGATTATTGATAGCAATTTAATGATTATTTCAGATACTTATGAAAGAGAAGCTGGGAAGATTCTTTTATCCACCCAGGTTATTAAGTGTCTACGTG
>JAEYWQ010000348.1 GCA_023428885.1 Bacillota bacterium | reverse complement strand
GCTACGATGTTCATGGAATTATAGATACCCTCACGCATGGTAGAAAGACCCTTGTATTTCTTGTTCCAGTTGGTTACGGTGTCGTTCGAATTAGGATAAGTGTATTCTGAGTCATCCATAACAGATGCCAAGGTAAAACCACGGGCATCTAAGGCTGGTAAGAAAGAGGCTAACACTTTAAAGGTGGATCCAACCGGACGTCTGGCAACGGTTGCTCGATTCCTTGTACGTTTACCAGTCTTTTCGCCACGTCCACCGTATAAAGCAAGCACTTGTCCTGTATGCTGATCCATTATGGTCATGGAAGTTTGTGGCTGAAGAGTAATCGAAGAGGTCTCAGCACTTACGGAGTCACCTTCCTCTAACATTGCTTCTTTAAATTCTTGTATTTTTGCTTCCATATCCTCTTTGCTATAACCTAAGGTATTGATACCTACATAAGGTTTAGATTCATGATAATATAAACGGTCAGTATCTTTAAAATCTTTAAAATATTCAATTAGATCGTTTAATTGATAGTGGATTAATTCACCATTTGCTTTCTCTACTGACAGAGCATAGTTTAATTCGTAATAAGAACCTTCTCCTACAGCTGGAAAATTGGATTCATCTTGAAAGTGTTTATCCATGATACTTTGCATTTCACGATCCTGTGTAGAGTAGATCTGAAGACCAGCACTGTATATTGCGTCGAAGGCTTCTTCTGAAGTATATCCCTTCTTATTAATTAAATCAGCGGAAACTTGTTGAATGATTTCATCAGTAAAGAAGGAATAGTTAGTTTCGGCAATTTTCTGTTCGTTATAATCTTTAATTCTAGCGTAAACATTATCAGCAAGTGCTTCATCATATTCAGCCTTACTAATATAATTAAACTCCAGCATATAATCTAAACATGCTTGGCGTCGCTCTTGATTTCTAACTGGATTCGTCAAGGGGTTAAGACGAACTGGAGAAAGTGCAATCGGTGCAAGTACAGAAGCCTCAGAGATTGTTAGATCTTGAACATCCTTTCCAAAATATGCTTGAGCAGCTGTTTGAACACCAAAAGCACCATTTCCTAGGTTGATGTTATTAAGATAAGCTTCTAATATTTCATCTTTGGATAATTTGTTTTCTAACTGAATTGCTAAATACTGTTCTTGCACTTTACGTGTGATCTTATCTATGGCATTTGCTTCATTACCATAGTTAAATACCTTAATCTTGATTAACTGTTGAGTAATGGTACTGGCACCGTATCCTAAACCTTGCGTTTTAAGTACAGAGAAACCAGCTCGAAAAATACCTTGAATATCAATACCATCATGCTCGTAGAAACGCTCATCTTCTAGAGCGACAAAGGCATATTCCAGGATATCTGGTATATCATCAATTGATACCTCGACTCGATTGGCTTCTGCACCGACTAGGGCTTGAGCTAACGTTCCATCACGGTAGTAGATATGGGATGCAAAACTGTCTGGGTTGACAACATCTACTGTAATGTCAGGTGCGGAGTCTATCATGCCTTTGGCTGCTCCACCGATAGCCATTCCCCCTATAATGCCGACAAAAACAACAGCGACAAGTGCTAAACGAAAAAAGTTGATGCGTATTTTAGAGCTCATTCGTTTGGCAGTTGATTTTATCTCGTGTTGTTTCTTTACGACACCCCTTTTGCTATAATCCATAGTTGGCCTCCTAAATATTCATTGTAACTAATCTTGAGTTGCAACTTTTTATAAATCTTATTGTGTGCGAATCAGAGATTTTGTACTTATTTTTATAAAAATCAAATTATATTATATCAAAATTATTCATATCGTGCAACGAAAGTGCTCAAATGTTCACAATTTGAAAGGAAATATTAAGATTTCGTTTCCTAAATTACCATAGTAAACGTCATCAAGTTCGGTTAAATTAGATTTTCCATTCGTTGCTTCCTGTACCTTTTTTGTGACTGATCCAAATAGATTGGGCGGAATGAGAAGTGTTATAACTACAACATCTGTAAATTCTGTTCCTAAGGTAGTCAATCCTAAAGTTCCTGCAATATATTGAATCTTACCTAAACCGCTGTAATCTGTTTTTATCTGAAGTTGCTTCCCGTAATGTTTTTCTAGTATTGTACAGTTTTTCAGTCCTTCTTTGGTTGCTCCTTGATAAGCACGAACCAATCCTCCGGTACCCAATAAGGTTCCCCCAAAGTAACGAGTAACCACTACAGCGCAATTATGAATTCCCTCATTGATCAATACATCTAACATTGGTCTTCCTGCGGTTTTGCTAGGTTCGCCATCATCGCTACATCGTTCTAATTCATTCTTTGTTCCTAAGACATAGGCAGAACAATTATGGGCGGCATCCCAGTATTTTTTCTTTGTCTGCTCAATAAAGTTAAGTGCTTCATCTTCACTTTCAATTGGGATTACGGTTGCGATAAAGCGAGACTTCTTTTCTATTATTTCACCAGAACCGCCTTCATAAACAATTTTATAGGAATCTTGCATGATAGCCTCCTAATTCGTAGATATTATGGCATTGCTGCTTCCTTGACAAAAACATAAGCTTCTTATAAGATGAAGACAAAGAAGAAGTGATAACGAGGATAAAAGAAGACTTATAGTAATGTTAAAGAAAATGCAATGCATCTAGACATTATAGCAATCTAGAATTCAATTCGCAAGAAAAACAATATTGGATAGATTATAGAATAAAAAGAGGTATATAAGATTGGATATTAAGCAGTTACCACACGATAGAGGAGATAGAATCTCTTACATAAGAATCATAAGTTTAGTTCCAGCATTGATGATGATGGTTATAATCTTTGTATATTCTTCCAAACCAGCAGTAGTCTCGGATGGTACAAGTACACCGATCGCGAATGCAGTATTAAGCTTATATGAATATTTTCTTGGAGAGATAGATATTATGAAACGCCAAGATTATCTTAATACTGCGAATTATATCGTGCGAAAAACAGCTCATGTTACAGAATATATGCTGCTTGCACTATGCATATCCTGGCCTCTTTGGATAAGAAAATTAAGAGGTAAAAAATTAATATTGCTTGCATTTGCCAGCAGCCTTGCTTATGCAGGGACAGATGAAATCCACCAGTTATTTATCGAGGGCAGAAGCGGAAATCTTAGAGACATAGGAATTGATGCTATCGGATGTGCAATTGGCACGGTTGTCTTTTGGATCCTAGCCATACAGATTGAGAAAAGAAGGAAGGCTAAGAAATTCTAGGCTATTGGAACTGATTGATGGACGGATTGTAATGATAGTCGATGCTACTTAATTTATCAATTAGTTCTTTTTGGTCTATCGTTAGACTTTGGCATAAGTCTTCTAAGTTTTTATAAAAGTCTCGTAATTGAGTGTTAATATAACTTAATAAGATAATTGGGTCCTTGGGAATCATGAAAAAGCTCCTTTATAATGTAGTAATCGCAGTATAGGATGGCTGAACTGTAAGATATTTTAGCATATCAGAAAATAAAGTACAAGGATGTTTGGAGGGGAGTGTGAAAATAAATCAATTTTCACGCGCAAATTAGTAGCTGCGAAGAGTTTGCAGGTTATGGAAAGGTAGGGTTATTTATATGGATTTGTTTGAATATATGAGAGAGAATAATCAAGGGAAGGAATCGCCCTTAGCTTCACGGCTTCGTCCTACCAAATTATCAGAAGTAGTGGGGCAAAGCCATATCATAGGGGAAGATAAGTTACTCTATCGTGCGATCCAGGCAGATAAACTAGGCTCGGTAATCTTCTATGGGCCACCGGGGACAGGAAAGACTACACTTGCTAAGGTAATTGCCTGCACCACAAGTGCAGAATTTAAGCAGATTAATGCAACGAGCGCAGGGAAAAAGGACATGGAAGAGGTGATCGGACAGGCTAAGCAGTTACTTGGCATGTATGGCAAGAAGACAATTCTATTTGTAGATGAGATTCACCGTTTTAACAAAGGCCAGCAGGATTATTTGCTTCCATTCGTAGAGGATGGAACCATTGTTTTAATTGGTGCAACCACAGAGAATCCTTATTTTGAGGTAAATAGCGCATTGATCTCCCGTTCCATTGTATTTGAATTAAAGCCTCTGTCAAAGGAAGATATTAAACAATTAATAACACGGGCTGTTTCGGATAAGGATAGGGGAATGGGTACTTATAAAGTTATTCTTGAGGAAGAGGCCTTGGATTTTCTTGCAGATATGGCAAATGGTGATGCCCGTTCTGCCTTAAATGCTATTGAGCTAGGTGTTTTAACAACCAAACGTAGTGAAGATGGGTTCATTCACATCACGTTGGAGGTTGCTTCAGAGTGTATTCAGAGACGTGTCTTAAAATATGATAAGACAGGTGACAATCATTACGATACTATTTCAGCATTTATTAAGAGTATGAGAGGGTCTGATCCGGATGCAGCCATTTACTATTTGGCAAAAATGCTGTATGCAGGGGAGCAGGTAGCATTTATCGCTAGAAGAATTATGATATGTGCCTCCGAGGACGTCTCGAATGCTGATCCGAATGCTCTTGTGCTTGCTACTGCAGCTGCCCAGGCGGTGGAACGACTTGGTATGCCAGAGGCTCGGATTGTTTTAGCTCAGGCAGCCGCTTATGTGGCTTGTGCCCCTAAGAGTAATTCAGCCATCTGTGCCATTGATGCTGCGTCTCAAGTTGTGGAACAACAAAGAACTTCTCCAGTACCAACGCATCTACAGGATGCACATTACAAAGGGGCTGCAAAGCTTGGTCATGGAATTGGCTATCAATATGCTCATAACTTTGAAAACCATTATGTGGATCAACAGTATCTTCCAGATGATTTGGTTGGTACTGTGTTCTATGAGATGGGGGATTTAGGCTATGAAAAAACCATGAAAGAGCATCTAAGAAAGATTAAGGATAATAAATAAGTTGTTAGCATGAAAGCGATATCAATTCTAACATGCTACGGAAAGGCAAGGTTATTCCTATGGAGATATTAGTTGTAGGTGGAAGCAGATTTTTTGGTATTCACCTGGTAAAGCAGTTATTAAAGGATGGTCATAAGGTTACCATTGCTAGCAGGGGGAGAGCTAAAGATGACTTTGGAAGTAAAGTGGAACGTATGATCTTAGAGAGAACAGATGCAGATAGTATACGTATGGCTTTAGCTAACAAGCATTTCGATGTGGTGTATGACGAAATTGCGTATTGCTCTAACGATATTAAATATATACTTGATGTCATTCATTGTGACAAATATATCTACATGTCAAGTATGTCGGTCTATGAATCATTACACAAAAACTTAGTAGAAGAAGACTTTAATCCTATGAAGAGTGAGCTTATCTGGTGTGACAGGGCTACGTTTGATTATGGGACCTCCAAACGACAAGCAGAATGTGCTATTTGGCAAGCGTATCCGGAACAAAAGGCAATCGCTGTGAGGTATCCTTATGTTATTGGGAAGGATGATTATACTAAGCGTTTGCTCTTTTATGTCGAGCATACAAAGAAGGAAATCCCAATGAATATTAATAATCTTAATTATCAGATGAGCTTTATTCGTTCCGATGAAGCCGGCAAATTCCTGGCATTCTTAGCTGATAAAGAATTCACTGGGCCAATCAATGGATCTTCGGATGGAACCATCTCATTAAGGGAAATTCTTGATTATATAGAAAAGAAGACTGGAAAGCTTGCAATTATTAGCGAGGAAGGGGAGGAAGCACCATATAATTGGGCTCCTGAATATAGCATTAACACTGACAAAGCGAAAGCTCTTGGTTTTCAATTTTCAGAGATTAAGAATTGGATATTTGAACTTATCGATGAGCTTTGCATTTCGTAAATATTACTAGACTTTTTCGGTGTATCTTGATATATTATGTATATCTATGGAAAAGAAACTTATTTATATGCTAAGTGAAAGAGGTTAAAATGAAGAAAAGTGGAAAAGGAAAGCGGATAATAGCTCTTAGTGGAGTTGTAATATTATTAGGCTTATACTTGATGACATTAATCGCGGCTATCTTGGCGAAACCATATAAGGAACAAATGTTTATTGCCAGTTTATTTTGCTCTTTAGTTATTCCAGTATTAATTTATGGTATTATGGTAGTAACTAAGGCTTTTGGTCGTAAAGAGGGTGAGCTAAGCCTTCGTGAACTTAGAAAGTTAAAAAAAGAGATGAAGAATATGCCAGAAAATCAGGAAGAAGATGGGGATAAAACAAATAGTTAATATATCACCCAAAAGCAGATAATATTGACTTTAAAGCGTATTTACGATATATTAATATGCAGGTTGTGTATAGTAGAACAAAAAATATTCCAAAACCTCCTCATAAAAGAGGAGGCCTTGGAAAAAAGGGGAGGATAAGTATTTAACTCTTCTTTTGTACTGTTGCTTTTCATTGGAGGGGGAATCCAACTGTGAAAGAGCATACGCTTATCTAATTTTTCCGAGCAAGTATCGCCTTTGATATTCTTGCTAAATTGATTATTAAAGTTGGCTGTTAGTTACTTTAACAATTCAAAATGAACCATTAGACTAATTATAGTATTAACGTATAATTTCTTTTTATACACACAATAATTATTATTAACATGATATTGAGAGGATGATTGACATGAGTTTATTACAAGAGTGGAGAGACGTAGCTTATGCAGAGGATATGGACCAGAAAACTGGACAAGCATTCTGGGGACAGTATTTTACTGTTGAAAAAGGAATATATGAGCAATTACTTGCTAATCCAGAAGTTGCTGTAACTGGTACAGTAGAAGAGCTTGCAAAGAAGTACGGTACTGACTTGCAAACTATGGTTGGTTTCTTAGATGGAATTAACGATAGCTTAGTTACACCAAATCCAATTGAAGAAATGACTGCAGATACAGTGGTATCTTTAGACTTTGATAATGAGAAATTATACTATAACATGGTAGAAGCAAGTGCAGAATGGCTATATCAGTTACCACAGTGGAATGATATCTTAACCGAAGCTAGAAGAAAAGAACTATATCTTGAGCAGAAGAAATCAGGTACAATTGTAAAAGCAAAGAAAATTGGAAGAAACGATCCATGTTCCTGTGGTAGTGGTAAGAAATATAAACAC
>JAEYWQ010000347.1 GCA_023428885.1 Bacillota bacterium | reverse complement strand
ATCTCAAGTTCTGTCACACCTGGACGAATATCTTTTACAATCTGAGCAAATACCAAATCTCCAATGTGTTCAGCCTGCTTGATGCAAGCTAACTCATGGGCAGTTTTCACCATACGTAATCTTGATAATTCATCGCTGTATGGAACCAATTCCATTCCTTCGAATTCCTTAAAGAATTTGGTATAAGTCGTATAACTTACTTCTTCTTCGTCAAAACCTACTTTCTTGATCTGTCTCTTCTTTAATTCTTTTGCAATAGCCTTTGCATAACTATCATTCCCAATATCAATCACTTCATAATCTTTTGCTTCTGCCTGTGCTTGAAAAATATATCTAAAGTCAGTAAATAACAACTTATCTTCCTTAGTTATCACAACAATACCTGTATCTCCACAATAACCACTTATATATCTCATATTGTGACGATTAGAAATCATGATTGCATCACAAGCTTTTTGTTCCATTACCTCAATTGCTTTTTGTAAAATACTCATTTTCTACCTCTTTTCTGCCTATTAACTTGCTTTTTCTTTATCTACTAGATTTTTTCTGTGATAATATATAATCAATTGCTAATAAATACCCATCTAATCCTAGTCCTACAATCTGCCCTGTACATACGGGAGCTGTCACCGAAATATGGCGAAATTCTTCTCTTTTATGAACATTCGAGATATGTACTTCAATCTTTGGAACTTCTATGGACGCTAGAGCATCCCGAATGGCAATACTATAGTGCGTATACGCTCCTGGATTAATGACAATTCCATCTACTTGATCATAAAATGCTTGTTGAATTCGGTCAATTAACTCACCTTCACTATTACTCTGATAGCTTTCAATTATGATTTGCTCTTTCTTTTCTTTTTCTTTTAATAGTTCTAAAAGATAATTGAAATCTTCAGTTCCATAGATGCTCTTTTCCCTGATTCCAAGAAAGTTAATATTGGGACCATTTAACACTAATATTTTCATGATTACCACTTCCTCCCACTCTTTTACTATTTGTCAATAATAGTATCCATGATTTGTTTTATAATCTGATAGAAGGACTCACCATCTGTTACAATGACACTATCTGCAGCAGCTTCATAGATTGGGGTTCGATGGTCGATTAACTCCTTAATCTTTTGAAGAGGATTATCCCCCTGTAGTAATGGTCTGGTCTTGTCATCCTTCAAGCGCTCGTAGATCATCTCTGTTGATGCTTTCAAATAAACTACATGTCCTAATTCCTGAAGCAGGGTAACATTTTCTTCTCTTAGCGGCATCCCACCACCTGTGGAAATCACATGGTCATGAAGACCATCTTTTAACTTTCTTAACACATAAGTTTCTAACTCTCGAAACTTAGCTTCCCCCTCAGATGCGAAAATTTCTGCTATGGTTTTCCCATATTCTTCTTCAATGTATGCATCAGTATCTAGGAATTTATAATCAAGCGCACGGGCTAACTTCACCCCTACTGAAGTCTTCCCAGATCCCATAAAACCAATTAATATGATATTTGCTTTCATAACTTCCCCCTTCAGATACGTTTTTGCTTTTCCTTGGTCAATATCTAAAAGCTTTGCAGAAGCTTATTATTACGTACCTTTCTTTTGTAGAACTTTAATACCACCCATTCCAATTTACGTTTGAGGACTATTTGAATTTCCTCTTTTTTATTGATCGGCTTTACTAAAATGGATGTGATGCCTGTCCGATTTGCACCAAAGATGTCCGTAAATACTTGATCTCCAACAAAGAAGGTATTCTTCTTGTTGGTCCCCATGAATTCCATTGCCTTTAAATAGTTCTTGGTGGAAGGCTTATTCGCTTTGTGTACGTATTTCACACCAATCTGTTGATTAAAACGAACCACACGCTCCTCTTTATTATTGGAAATTAGACAAACCTGAAATCCGATCTTTCTTAATCTGGCAACTAATTGAATTGCTTTGTCATCAGCATCTGCCCCATGTGGAACTAATGTATTATCTATATCGAATATAATACCTCGATAACCTTTTTCATACATCTTCTCATAAGGAATCACAAAAGAGGATTCGACATAATGGGAAGGATAAAATTTTTGAAACATAGCTACCTCACAAACTTTTCATTATTATTACTGATTATATCCAATTCCATGTAGATATTCAAGTATCTTGGCCAAATACACTTTTTTCTGATTAAAAAAGTCACAAATTTCCGTGTATAAATATGGTAATATTTAAAAAGTTGTAAGAGCTTACATTTCCATCTTAAAATAAAATATGGAAAAGCTCTTGATATTTCAATGATTACGTTATATAATAACATCATAAAATTATGTCAATCACACATCAAGTTTGTAAGCACTTAATTTACATATCGTGCATTAACATCAATGAATAAGGGGACAATTTTTTCACATGAACTTTATTCGATGTAAACGAACAATTGTGTGTAATGAATATTAATCCTATGGAGGTTTCGTTATGGAATACTTAAAGAATTTTTCTCTTGAAGGTAAGATCGCCTTAGTTACTGGTGCTTCTTATGGTATTGGTTTTGCAATTGCTAGTTCTTATGCTAAAGCAGGTGCAACTATCGTTTTCAACGATATTAAGCAAGAGTTCGTAGATAAAGGTCTTGCAGCTTATAAAGAATTAGGTATCGAGGCACATGGTTATGTTGCTGACGTTACCAACGAAGAGCAAATTAATGCTATGGTAGCACAGATTGAGAAAGAAGTTGGTGTTATCGATATCTTAGTTAACAATGCTGGTATTATCAAACGAATTCCTATGCTTGATATGTCTGCTGCTGACTTTAGACAGGTAATTGATGTTGACCTTAACGCTCCATTTATAGTTGCTAAGGCTTGTATTCCAGGCATGATTAAAAAAGGTCACGGTAAGATTATTAACATCTGCTCCATGATGAGTGAATTAGGACGTGAAACCGTATCTGCTTATGCTGCAGCTAAGGGTGGACTTAAGATGTTAACAAAGAATATTGCATCTGAATATGGTCATTTAAACATTCAATGTAACGGCCTTGGACCTGGTTACATCGCTACTCCACAGACTGCACCATTAAGAGAAGACGGACATCCTTTCAACAGTTTTATTCTTGCTAAAACACCAGCAAATCGTTGGGGTGAGGCAGAAGATCTTTCTGGTCCAGCAGTATTCTTAGCATCCGATGCTTCTAACTTTGTAAACGGTCATATCCTTTACGTTGATGGTGGTATCTTAGCTTACATCGGAAAGCAGCCAGAATAATTTATTTGCTTACTAACTACTCCTAACCATAATGGCGATTCTGCATCTGCAGAATCGCCATGTTTCATTTTATATCATTGTATAATTCTAACTGGATGATTGAACTCTTATGGGGTATGTTTTATGCTAGAACGTTATCGTATAACTTCGTTCAAAACTTTCCTTTGCATTCAGCTTATTTACATAATCTTTCTTCTCAATCTCCTCTGGAGAATTGATCGCATCACATCTTCCATACCAAGGCTCAATACAAACAAATGGAGCTCCGTTGTTAATGTTTGCTGGTGACCAGATTCCAAACAAGGGCGCATCAAACTCTACTGTTACATAAGGAGTTTTATCTTCATAACATAAGGCTACTTCCTTAATCTGAGTATTCTCAATAATCAAAGCATCCTTTAGAAATAATTCTTTGGTCAGCTTAATGTAAGCATAATCTTTATCAATATATGCAAACTCTACTTCTCTCGGCTCAAGACCCCTAAGACCTATCTTATCATCCAAAAAATAGGATTTTAACTTCTTAGTATGGGATAATCTAACATAATATACTTCCTTGTTTTCATCATAAGGGCATGGAAACGCTGGATGTCCTCCAATCGAGAAATATAATAGCTCATTACTTGGATTGATGACACGATATAAGACCGTAATAGTACGTTCTTCTAACTGGTAACCAAGTTGTAATTTGAAATCAAAAGGATAAGACTCTTTTGTGCTTGCATTAGAATTTAATTCAAACCAGATCTCTGTCTGTGCTTGCTCTATTAATTGAAACTCCATATCCCTGGCAAACCCATGCTGTCCCATATGGTATCTCTTTCCCTGATACAGGTATTGCCTATCTCTTAATCCTCCAACGAAAGGAAATAAAACTGGAGAATGTCGTTTCCAGAACTTAGGATCCGCTTTCCACATAAATTCTTCCTTGGTTTCACAATCACCTACCGAGCATATCTCCGCTCCCCTGGTATCTACACTAACTTCTAATTGCTTGTTCTTCATGATAACCCTCATAAAACAACCATACCTTTCTTCTTATCCTACAAAGCAGACAGTCATCAAAGCTCAACTTATGTTAATTTATATTCATTGGCTGCTTTGATGAACTCATGAAATATCTTTCTAGCATCCTCTTGGGCATCATAAAGTTCTTCTGGATGCCATTGTACACCAAGAAAGAAGGGATATGACTCCATGGTAATAGCCTCAATTAAACCATCCGAGGAAGTCGCTGCCACTGTAAGATTTTCACCTAACTTACGTACTGCTTGATGGTGAAAACTATTGACTAAACTCACTTCCTTTTGAAGAATACGTTCCAATAAGGTAGCTTTTTCAATCTGTATCTTATGTATACAGGTAGAACTCTTGGCTTTTTGGTAATGCATGATCTTAACCTTGGTATCGGCCTGTGCAGGAATATCTTGATAGATATCTCCTCCTAAGGCGATGTTAACTACCTGAATTCCACGGCAGATTCCTAGGATCGGTATTTTTTTCTGCATAACCATTGGTAAGAGTCCAAGTTCCACTAGGTCACGCTCTTTATCTACTGTGCCACACTCTGGTATGGCTTCTTCGCTAAAATATAGGGGATTCACATCCGGACCACCTGAGAACACAATACCATCCAAGACATCAAGTAACTCCTCTAAATCATTCGTATCATTATGCAATGGTAGCAAAATCGGAACACCACCAGCCTTTCTTATCGCTTGAAAATAGCTAGTTTCAGTCTTAATTCTATCATTTTCAATATCATATTGTGGTGTCACACCAATAATAGGCTTCATGTATCATCCCCCAAACTCCATATTTATTACGTACTCATTTTCATGTTATTTACGCGTGAATGTAAAACATAAAAGGCTGCTACAATTACATTGTATCTTAGTTTTTTGTAATTGCAACAACCCTTTTGCTATTTTTTCTTTTTACTTATACTACGTATTGTTTTTTTAGGCTTAGATTTTGATTCTGCATGACTGCTACTCTTAGAAGACTTTGACATGCTTCCACTCTTATTTCCTCGGGTATCGCTACTCCTACCCTCATAAGCATGCCCATTCTTGCTTCCTCGGCTATCCTTGTTCTTGCTTTCATGGGAACGACTCCTTAGGCTCCCATGTGAGTTTCTATCGTTTTGACTGGCAAATCGGTCTTTATCTTTGTATGCTGGACGTATCAAGCATTTTTTATCATAACCGATCAAATCTGTACGATTA
>JAEYWQ010000414.1 GCA_023428885.1 Bacillota bacterium | reverse complement strand
TTAAAAGACACGTTATCGGTAATAATATCTTTGACATTTTCTTCATTCAATTCACCTCCAAAATATTTACCTTGTTAAATTACGTGCTTATTTATCACTTATAATAATACATAATCTACCAACTATCAATACTTAACTTTCAAGTACACCGGTTAACTCTACTAAATATATGTAAGTTGCAATGTCGATGGTATTATGCAAATATACTTATTGTCTTTTATCTTCTACTTCGATAAAAATTAATTTTAATACCTAATTTTGTTATAATTCATCCGAACTCTTTTCCTTTATTAATACTATTAAACGACATTATGTTTCTTATATCACCGCGATGTACTGGTAACAGCCCTACTAGACATTTCCTATTTGGTATAGTACAATAAAAGTTAACGAACTTATCAACATTGGTAGCTGAAGGTATGGGGCAGCATTGTGGGTTTTGCTGTCTTTGAAGAAAGGCATGGTTAGTATATGAACGAAAAAGCATTACGAGTGTTAGAATATCATAAAATTATTGAGCGTTTGAGCCAATTCGCGGGATCTGCCTTGGGGAGAGAGAAGTGCAAGGCTCTTATGCCAACGGATAATTATAAAGAAATCGAAAGAATGCAAAAGGAAACCAGTGATGCCTTAGCAAGAATTTTTGCTAAGGGCACCTTATCTTTTTCTGGGATCCCAGATATACGGGCATCACTGAAACGACTAGAGATTGGAGCAACCCTTGGAGCCGGAGAATTACTAAAAATTAGTTCAGTTCTTACGGCTACTTTACGTGCAAAAAATTATGGCTATAATCAGAAAAGTGTATCGGAAGTAGAAGATGCAGCTCAGGATTGTTTAACGGAGAAATTTCATCTATTAGAGCCGTTATCCCCAATTAATAATGAGATCATGCGCTGCATTATTTCAGAAGAAGAGATTGCAGATGATGCCAGTCCAGGTCTAAAAAGCGTTCGAAGAAATATCAAATTGACTAATGACAAGATTAGAGAACAATTGAATTCCATTGTTAATGCAGCAGCCGCTAAGGGGCAGTTACAGGATGCTATTATTACCATGCGTAATGGTCGCTATTGTGTACCTGTAAAGCAAGAATACAAGAATCAGTTTCAGGGAATGATGCATGATCAGTCATCCACAGGTTCTACGGCCTTTATTGAACCAATTGCGATAGTGCGACTAAATAATGAACTGGCTGAACTTGCGATCAAAGAGAATGAAGAGATTGAGAAGATCTTAGCTGAATTAAGTAATATGGTGGGAAAAGAGTTTGAGAATCTAGCTTATAATATCAATACGCTGGTAGAGTTAGATTTTATCTTTGCTAGAGCACAGCTGTCAAAGCAAATGAAAGGGTCTGAGCCTAAATTTAATCAAGATCATTATGTAAATATCAAAAAGGGTCGTCATCCTTTGATCGATCCTCATAGTGTAGTTCCTATTGATATCTACCTGGGGAAGGACTTCCACTTATTAGTTATCACAGGACCGAATACCGGTGGTAAAACAGTTTCTTTAAAGACGGTTGGTTTATTTACCTTAATGGGACAATCCGGGCTTCATATTCCAGCTTTTGACGGATCTGAGTTATCTGTCTTTCAAGAGGTTTATGCAGATATTGGTGATGAACAGAGTATTGAGCAGAGCTTAAGTACCTTCTCATCTCATATGACAAATACTGTTTCGATTTTAGAGAAAGCAGACGAAAATTCATTGGTTTTATTCGATGAGCTTGGAGCAGGAACTGATCCAACTGAAGGTGCGGCGCTTGCAATGGCCATCTTAACCCATTTGCATAAGCGTCGTATTCGCACGATGGCTACCACACATTATAGTGAACTTAAGATTTTTGCATTGTCCACACCAGGGGTAAGTAACGCATGTTGTGAATTTAGCGTGGAGACATTACGACCAACCTATCGTTTACTCATCGGTATTCCAGGGAAGAGTAACGCATTTGCCATTTCTCAAAAACTTGGTTTAGGTGCTGATATAGTCGAACAAGCAAAAGGATTTATCCAGACCAAGGATGAAAGCTTTGAAGATGTGATCAGCGGCTTAGAGGCAAATCGTATTGCTATGGAAAAGGATAAAGAGGAAATCGCTCGTTATAAGAAAGAAGCAGAAGAACTAAGACGTAAATTAGCGGAAAAGAATACAAAACTAGATTCTGCAAAAGAACGTATTCTGCGAGAAGCGAATGAAAAAGCTCGTGAGATTTTACAAGAAGCGAAAGATTATGCGGATGAAACCATTCGCAAGTATAATAAATGGAGCTCTTCTGGTCAGATGAGTAAAGAGATGGAATTAGAGAGAGCTGCACTTCGTGAACGACTTGGCAATACAGATTCTAAACTGGTGAATAAAAATAAGAAGAAAAATAACTCAAACAAAGCCTCTGATTTTAAAGTGGGTGATACGGTTCATGTTATTAGCCTTAACTTAAAAGGGACGGTCAGCACCTTGCCAAATGCGAAAGGAGATATGTATGTTCAGATGGGAATCTTACGTTCCCTAGTGAATATGAGTGACTTGGAATTAGTAGATGAAGAAACTGTGGTTGCACCAAATCTGTCAAAAACTCAAAGTGGTAAAATCCGTATGAGTAAATCCATGTCCATCAGCCCTGAGCTTAATATTATAGGTAAACGTGTAGATGAGGCACTTCCATTGGTAGACAAATATTTAGATGATGCATATCTTGCCCATCTGCCACAGGTTACGATTATTCACGGACGTGGTACAGGAGCATTAAAGGATGCAGTGCATGCACATCTAAAACGTACCAACTATGTAAAATCTTATCGTGTAGGTGGATTTGGAGAGGGTGACCATGGTGTTACAATTGTAGAGTTTAAGTAATGGAGGGGTAACATGGCGACGAAACAGAAAATACTAATCGTGGATGACGATAATAACATTGCAGAACTGATCTCATTATATTTGGCAAAGGAGTGTTTTGATACCTTAATCGTTAATGACGGGGAGGAAGCAATTAAGCAATTTAAGCTATACCAGCCAAACATAATCCTCTTAGATCTCATGTTACCGGGAATTGATGGGTATGAGGTGTGCCGGGAGGTACGTAAGACTTCAAGCATCCCAATCATTATGCTATCGGCCAAGGGAGAGATATTTGATAAAGTGTTAGGACTTGAGCTTGGGGCTGATGACTATATGATTAAGCCGTTTGATTCCAAGGAATTAGTGGCAAGAGTCAAAGCAGTACTTCGTAGAACCGCTGTTCCTGCTTCTGTTACTGAGGTGTCTACCGATGAAGTGGGGGATTATGTCAGTTATCCGGATTTGGTAATCAATCAGACCAACTATTCGGTTACTTACTTCCAGGAGACCATCGAGATGCCACCGAAGGAATTGGAATTGTTTTATTTCTTGGCATCCCATCCGAATCAGGTATTTACAAGAGAGCAGCTCTTAGATCATATCTGGGGCTATGAATATATTGGAGATACACGGACAGTAGACGTGCATATTAAGCGACTTCGTGAGAAAATCAAGGATCATAATGCTTGGAGGCTATCTACTGTTTGGGGAATTGGATATAAGTTCGAGGTGCGTAAGAACTAAAGGTTAGAGTTCAGCCTTCAAATAACAGTTAGGGAGGATGTGTAGGCAGTATGAAACGAAAGGCAATGATGAAACTAATCACTTGCTATCTATTGGCTGCAGTTGCGATGCTTTTGCTGTTGAATACCTTTGGTATGCAACGTATGAAATACAAGCTCACGGAACGAACAAAAGATGAGCTCTATGCGAAAGCACAGATGATTGTCAATGAGTATGCAACTGCATACTATTCTTCCAACATGTCTTATCAAGAGATGCTCACCCAGATACAAACGATTGGAACATTTCTTGATAATAGAATTTGGGTTATTAGTCCAGAAGGTGAAATTATTGCAGACTCCAAAGGGATTGCCAAGGGATTTAATATCTTGTTACGTGATCCTGATTTTTTAGATTATGTGTTTACGGAAAATGTCACCTTACGAGGAATTTACTCGGAACCCATGCTAAATGTTATTGTTGGAATTCCTTACAATTACTCCATTCGAGGTTACATATGTATTAGTACGTCGATGCAGGGAATTCATAACGAAACAATTTATTATCTGGATTTTATTAATATTGGTTATGTGGTTTTCTTAATTATATTATTCATTATCTTTGTTGTGATATATCTCTTTGCTATCTATCCAGTCAATAAACTAAAAAAGATTGCCTTAGAGTATGCACAAGGACACTTTGAGGAGGAGATTAAGCTTCGTTCCGAGGATGAATATAAAGAACTTTATCATGCAATTAAATTTATGGCAGATGAGCTTCGTAACTTAGATGATTACCAGAAGAAGTTTGTTGCTAATATTTCTCATGATTTTCGTTCCCCATTAACCTCTATTCGAGGCTATGCAGAGGCTATTTTAGATGGAACCATACCACATGATATGCAGAATAAATATCTGGATATTATTCTATTTGAAACAGATCGTCTGACAAAGCTAACAACCAATTTACTTGCCCTTAACAGTTTTGACCACAAAGGTGCCCTGTTAGATATCAGTTCCTTTGATATCAATGAAGTGATTCGAAAGACCGCAGAGACCTTTGAGGGTTATTGTACCAAGAAGAAGATTGTTCTAAACCTGGAGTTTTCTTCGAAGGAGACCTTCGTGGATGCGGATAAGGACAAGATTCAACAAGTTTTGTACAATCTAATCGATAATGCTATTAAATTTAGCAATACCGATTCTCAGATTAAGATTACAACGGAGGAGAAGAGCTCCAAGGTATTTGTTGCTATTAAGGATCATGGGATCGGAATACCGAAAGATAGTATTAAAAAGATATGGGAACGATTCTATAAGACGGATACCTCTCGAGGAAAGGACAAGAAGGGGACTGGTCTTGGGCTATCGATCACAAAAGAGATTATGACAGCCCATAAAGAAAATATTAATGTAGTTAGTACTGAAGGTGTAGGTACTGAGTTTATTTTTACACTACCGCGAAGCGACTAATTGTACTGCAAGCTTAACTTGACGATTGTTTACAAATTCTTCATAGTTCGTTCATATGTGCGTAGTAGAATAGAAGATAGACTTAACACTTAACTATACTTAAAACTCGAAAATAAGATTCGAAATTCAGGTTTTGCTAGCAAATTTGATATTTATGTGTATAATGATGATACCATTCATCATGCTAAAATCTTGGAGGATAGTATGGATTTTAATAAAACCAAGCCTGATAAGGAGTTTAGCTTTATTCAGGAGAAAGTGCTACCACGTCGCAAAAATAAAGTGAAAAGGGCTGGCATTGCATTTGCAATTACACTTTTTTTAGCGATTGTTTTTGGATTGGTGGCCAGGATTGTATTTATAAAATCAGAAGGCTTTATCAATCAACTGTTTAGCATCGATACAACCAAGCGCTCAGAGATGCTATTTGCTTCCAAAGACCAAGAGAGTGGTGTTGCCTCGGGGAATGCTGTTACAGTAGATGTGACCCCAGAGGTAAGCAGTAATGTATCCCCTTCACCAACATCTACAATTACTGAAGCTATTACACCAACTCTTACTCCAGAACAGCAAGTTACTGTGATTGAGAAAAAGATTGCCGCAGATGTATCAGATTATGAGAGAATATTAATGGATATAAAACAGATCGCGAACACGGTGAATAATTGTTTGGTTTCTGTTGTTGCTATCGAAAGCAAAGAAGATTGGTTGAAGGAACAGTATGAATCCAGAAAAACATCCACGGGGATTATTCTGGGTGAGAATGATGCTGAGCTTATGATATTAGTAGAGTACAATAAAGTAAAGAATGCAAATGAAATTGAAATAGCTTTTACTGGTGGTTATGTTGTTAGTGGAGAGATATGGAACTATGACCGTGATTATAACTTAGCTATCATAGCAATTAAATTAAAAGACATATCCCCGTTGCAATTGAATTCTATAAAGACAGCAAAATTTGGAGAATCATATTCATTAACTGTGGGTTCTGCTATTTTAGCTTTGGGACAACCGAATGGATTACCAGGGTCCATGGAAATAGGTATGATTACAAGCAGAAATAGTTCAACTTACATTATGGACAGTCGTTTGGATTTATTTACGACTGATATAACGAATAATTCCAATAGTGATGGTGTGGTTGTGAATATGAAAGGTGAGATTGTAGGGATTATATCCCAAACGGTCTCTAATAATACAACAGTCAGTACAGAAATAGGAATATCTCGTTTATTGCCTGTTGTTGAAAAACTGGTGAATAAATATGATCGTTTACTATTTGGTATCACAGGTGAGGACATACCTGATAGTGTTTTAAAAGGGTATGAGCTAGAAAACGGTATTTATGTCACAAAAGTGCTTCAGGATTCACCAGCCTATAATGGAGATGTACGCCAAGGAGATATTATTACTTCAATTAATGAGTATAAGATATCTTCAATTTCGCACTTTGCCAGTGTTTTAGATAACTATAAAGCGAAAGATGTAGTTTCTGTTACAATCTTACGTATGTCAAAAGGTGAGCTCAAAGAAATCAAAATAGATGTTACTTTAGCAGTGAAAGAATAATTAATTTAAAGTGTAGGAGTGCATTATACTCTTACACTTTTTATTTTGTACTTTATATATTTGATAGGCTGGGTTATAATATGAAATAAGGCATATGGAAACAGTATGAATATTTGCTTTTATATTAGAAAGGCTAGGTAGCTAGATGAGATTTTTAAATGAATTAAGAGATGGAGAAATGTTTAAAGAAATCTATCTTTGTAAGCAGCTTCAGGTATTAAAAACGAAAGCAGGAAAGAATTATTACTCCTTGCTTCTTCAAGATAAAACTGGAACAAGAGACGCTAAAGTATGGGAACTAGGACAAGGTATTGAACACTTTGACTCTATGGATTATATACATATTGAAGGTCAGGTGACCAGCTTTCAAGGTTCCCTTCAATTAAATATAAAGAGAGTTCGCAAATGCCAAGAAGGAGAATATGATGTTTCCAATTACATGCCATGTACGGATAAGAATGTAGAGGAGATGTATAAGCAACTCTTAGCCTATGTCAATAAAATCAAAGAGTCTCACGTGAAAACTTTGGCTCAGAGTTTCTTTGTAGAGGATAAAGAGTTTATCAAGAAGTTTAAAAATCATTCTGCAGCAAAGAATGTTCATCATGGATTTATCGGTGGTTTATTGGAGCATACTCTTGGAGTAACCAGAATGTGTGATTATTTGGCTGATAACTATCCAATTCTACAGCGTGATTTACTTTTAGTTTCTGCAATGTTTCATGATATAGGTAAATTAGAAGAATTATCTGGATTTCCAGAGAATGATTATACAGATTCGGGGAATCTACTAGGACATATCTATATTGGTACAGCAAAGCTTCAAGAACGAATTAAGACGATACCTGGATTCCCAGTAAAGATGGCTAACGAGATTTTGCACTGTATTCTGGCACATCATGGCGAGCTGGAGTATGGTTCGCCTAAGAAACCTGCACTTGCAGAAGCATTAGCCCTTAGTATGGCAGATAATTTGGACGCAAAACTTCAAACCATGAAAGAATTACTGCAAAATGATGATCAAAAGAGCGACTGGCTTGGCTTCCAGCGTTTATTTGATTCTAATATTCGTGTAACCTCGGAATATCAATAAATCTAGGAGTTTATAAGATGACACAAAAAGGAAAGTTAAGAGAGGCACAAACGACTGCTCTAGCTAAGAATGAGTGTGTACCACTTACCATAACAGATCTTGGGGCTGAGGGTGAAGGTATTGGCAGATATCAGGGCTTTACTCTGTTTGTAAAGGATGCCGTAGTTGGGGATGAACTCATCGTTAAGGTGTTAAAGACCAAGAAGACATACGGCTATGCTAGGATAGAGTCGATTGTGACGCCATCAAAGTATCGTGTAACTCCTAAGTGCGCATTGGCGAACCGTTGTGGTGGATGCCAGATTCAACAGCTAGATTACCAGAAACAGCTGGAGTATAAGCAACAAAAGGTAAAGAACTGCATCGAAAGAATTGGCGGAATCACAGAGTATGAGATGGAGCCTATCCTTGGAATGGAAGATCCATATTTCTACCGTAATAAATCACAATATCCGGTCGGTTATAACAAAGAGGGTGAGATTGTGATGGGCTTCTATGCGGGAAGAACCCACTCGATTATTGATAGCAATCGTTGTTTTATCGGAGATAAGAGTAATGAGAGAATCTTAGAGATTATCCGAGCATTTTTAAGGCAAGAAAAGATATCAATTTATGAGGAAGAGACGCATAAAGGATTACTTCGACACATACTGATTCGTGTAGGTTTTACTAGCCGACAGGTTATGGTTTGTTTCGTGATAAATGGTAGAAAAATTCCAAAACAAGAGGAGTTAACAAAACAGCTCTTGGCTTATAATAAGGAACAAGAAGACTATCAAATTACAAGCATCTGTTATAATGTCAACCAAGAAAAGACCAATGTAATCTTGGGAAATCAAGTGATTCCTGTCTATGGAGAGCCTTGGATTATTGATCAGATTGGGTTAATTAAGTATCAGATATCACCCCTTTCCTTCTATCAGGTGAATCCTATTCAAACAAAGAAGCTTTACGAACTTGCCTTGGATTATGCCGACTTACATGGAGAAGAGATTGTGTGGGATTTGTATTGTGGAATCGGAACCATTTCCCTCTTCTTAGCACAGCGTGCCAAGAAGGTCTATGGAGTAGAGATTATTCCACAAGCTATAGAAGATGCTAAACGTAATGCAGACCTAAATCAGATCACGAATGCAGAATTCTTTGTAGGCGCAGCAGAAGAAGTGCTACCTGCGAAATACAAGGAAAGCCATGGGGCAATGAAAGCAGAAGTGATTGTGGTAGATCCTCCTCGTAAAGGGTGTGAATTAAGCTTACTTGAGACGGTTACTAAGATGGAGCCAAAGAGAATTGTCTATGTATCCTGTGATCCAGCAACCTTAGCCAGAGACTTAAAGTATCTGACTGAAGAAGGGTATGAGTTAAAGAAGGTAAGGGCAGTGGATCAGTTTCCGCATAGTGTACATGTGGAAACAGTTTGCTTGATGTCGAAATAAGAGAGTTATGGAACAGCTGAAAATACTAGGTCTGATAGATGATGTGAAGTAAAAATTAATAAATCGACTTATATTGCCCTTTGATATGTGTTTATGGGAACATGTCAAAGGGTAATTTTATGTGACATACACCGATGTTGCTGTTATAAATAAAACGAGGTCTCAAAGCGTTATAGCGTGCTTTCAGACCATTAATTATTGTAGAAGATCTGTATTTACAGACTTTTCTTCATACACGCATAGCATACAGTTGTTTTTATGTATCACATATAAATCAGCACCACCCGTCATAAAGTGAAACCATTTTGTTAGATAATTAAAGTCTGATGAAAGGGGCTCACTTAGTACATATAAGACAGAAATCTTGAAAAATTAAATATTATCGAGTATATAATTAACTCATAATAAACTTGTTTGTCTAAAATACTTTACATTAGTAGGTTTTTAGTATAAAATGGGTTAAAAAATCCAGAAAGTGGGTAGAAGATTTTGAAGAAATCACTAACGAAAAAGATAATTATTACAATTATTGGAATAATCCTATTGTGTTGTGTCTCTTTAACCATTGTATCCTACAGTATGATTAAAAATGCAGTAAAAGAACAAATGCAGCAGGATGGAACAACCCTGGTGAATTCTCTTAAGCAACAGGTCGAAAGAAATCATATTGACTCTCGGGAAGAGCTACATAGTATATTTCAAGGTATAAAGGAAGATAGTCTTGGTAATCTTGTCTACGTTTCCTTTTCCGATGTAAATGGCAATCTTCTTGTTTCGGATAGCTTTATGACATCAGAAGCAGAGACTGTAGATGCTGTTTCAGCAGCAACTTCAAAAGGGGATGTTGAATCGGTTGTTAATGAGTCAAAAACCAGTGGTAGCGTTATTGATACGGCATCGGGAGAAAAGGTTTATAATGTATCAACTAAGATGGAGGTTGGACAACAAAAAGGAGCCTTCAATATAGGTATAAGTTTAGAGAGCATGAACCATGAAATAGCATTAGCTTTAATGGAAATCATTATTATATCCCTTGTTGTTATGGCAATAGCTATTATTATTTCGATAGCCTTAGGTAAATATATAACAAGGCCTATTAGGCTAATGTCTAGCAGGATGGAGGAATTTGCAGCGGGTGATTTTAGTACCGGCTTTGAGCATAAATCCTTAGATGAGATAGGTAAGATGAGCTCTGCTTTAGAGCGTATGCGTTTGACCTTAAAGAATATGATTTCTGAGATTCAGGATAAGGCTAATCTTGTAGCCAGTCATTCCAGCACATTATCTAGAGTTATTGATGATACATCAATGACAGAGAAGGATATATCCAAGGCCAGTGAAGAGTTGGCTGTTGGATCAACAGAGTTAGCCAATCATTCACAGGATGGTCTGCATCGCTTAACAAGTTTAGCGGAGGAAATTAATCTACTAAATGCCAATGCAAATCAGATGCAGAGCTCTATTGAAGAATCCAAAGCTTCCAATGATGTTGGTAGGACCTATCTTCTGTATTTAAAAGCAGCTTTAGATGAGAATACAAAAGTATCTGCGGAAATAAATACTATGGTAGATCAGCTTAGTGAAAAATCCAAAGCCATCGCAGATATTATTACAGTAATCAAAGGAATATCAGAACAAACCAACTTATTGGCTCTCAATGCAAGCATAGAAAGTGCTAGAGCAGGCGAACATGGAAGAGGATTTGCTGTAGTTGCAGAAGAAATCCGTAAACTTTCAGAGCAAACTAAGAGTTCTATCATAGGAATTGAGGAAATTATCACAGAAGTAAGTACTGGTATAGAAAAGACCCATGAATTTGTAAAAACCAGCGAAAGTGTTAATATAAAGACAGCAGAAATATCACAAGGATCTGTAAAAGCATTTAATACCATGGAAGGTTCTTTGGTTTATATCATTACACAGATTCAAGGGGTATTGGAAC
>JAEYWQ010000144.1 GCA_023428885.1 Bacillota bacterium | reverse complement strand
AAACGTGAAAATATTGATATTGTTCCTTTATATTACGCAAAAGAACGTCCGACTATCTACCGGGATGGCAATATTATCATGGTGGATGATGAGAGATTAAAACTCTTACCAGGAGAGAAGGTGGAATACAAAAGGATTCGTTTCCGTACTCTTGGCTGCTATCCATTAACTGGTGGGGTTGAGTCCGAAGCTACAAGCCTGGATGAGATCATTGATGAAACCTTAAGTGCAGTATCTTCCGAGAGAACTACCAGAGTCATTGACTCAGAAGAAGTTGGTAGTATGGAACGACGAAAGAGAGAGGGGTATTTCTAATATGAAAAGTTTATTGAAATTCATCACCTGTGGCAGCGTGGATGATGGGAAATCTACCCTCATCGGTCATATTCTATACGATGCCAAGTTACTATATACTGATCAAAAACGTGCACTGGAACTAGATAGTAAAGTAGGAAGTCGGGATGGGGGCATTGATTATTCCTTACTCTTAGATGGCCTAATGGCAGAGCGGGAACAAGGAATCACGATTGACGTAGCTTATCGCTATTTTACTACTGATCATAGAAGCTTTATCGTTGCTGACACTCCAGGACATGAAGAATATACTAGAAATATGGCTGTAGGGGCCTCATTTGCAGACCTCTCGATTATCCTAGTGGATGTTAAACAAGGTGTTCTTGTTCAGACCAGAAGACATGCTAGAATCTGTTCTTTGATGGGAATCAAGCATTTTGTATTCGCAGTGAATAAGATGGATTTAGTTGCTTTTGATCAGACTCGTTTTTCTAAGATCGAAAGAGAAATTAACAAGCTAAGTCAAGAACTATCCTTAGAAGATGTTGCGATTATTCCAGTGTCTGCGACAGAAGGTGACAATGTTACAAGAAAATCTGAGAATATTCCATGGTACACTGGTAAGCCCTTGTTGACTTATCTGGAAGAAGTAAACGTAGAGAGTAATTTTGAAGAAACAGGCTTCTATCTTCCGGTACAGAGAGTCTGCCGTCCAAATCACACCTTTCGAGGGTTTCAAGGCCAGGTTGAGGCTGGTAGTATTAAGGTTGGTGATGAAATTACAGCATTACCAAGCAAGGAAGTGGCAATTGTTAAAAGCCTTTATATAGGAGATAAAGCTGTTGATGAGGCACATAAAGGTCAGCCAATCACCCTGCAGTTAAACAAAGAAGTGGACGTATCCCGTGGTTGTGTTCTTACCAAAGAGGCTAACCTAAAGGTTGCAAAGTCCTTTGACTCAACGATTCTGTGGATGGATGATTCCAAACTTCTAGCAGGTAATCAATACTTTCTAAAGCTTGGAAGTAAGATGATACCTGCTGTTGTGAGTGACATCAAGTACAAGATTGATGTAAATACCGGAGAACACATCAAAAGCAGTGTAGCTCAGAAAAATGAAATTATTGAATGCACCATAACCTTAACAGAGAAGATTGTCCTTGATCAATTCGAAACACACAAAACTTTAGGCGAGTTCATCTTAATTGATCGACTCTCCAATATGACCTCAGCTTGTGGAGTGGTAACTCAAATTATCGATCAAGATTTTAATGATCATTACAGCTTTTACTATAAGGAATTCAAAGCTAGAGGAGATGTCTTCGAAGAATACTACTATAATACAGAAACCTTATCCTTATCGAAATATAAACCATCTTCGGCGTCCTACACAGTAGGGGATGAAATACCATTAAAAGGTGATAGCTATGATTACCCAGACAATCTGGATGTATTAGTCTTAAGGGACTGGACCTTCATTAAGATTCGAGATAAGAAGATTTCCGAAATCAATTCTATTGATTCTTATCAATACAGCCAAACTCAAATTGTTAATGGCCGAGGATTTCGAGTAAATGTTCATTCGATTGAAGATCTGGAAGCCTTCCTTGAAGAGTACCATAAGATTGGAGACGACCAAGAAGCAAAGTTTATGAATCGATGGGTAACCTTTGAAGCCTTCCGAAGAGTCATATTCAGCGGTAACTATTGGGTAATTTAAAGGAGGAATCATATGGCAATTGATTATGCAGCGCTGAAAAAGGCGGTTTCATGAGACAAAAGCAAAAGGGGTATTTTTCGCTTCGTGTTCGTGTTGTGGGCGGATATCTTACCTCTGAAAATCTAAAGAAGGTATCTGAAGTAGCAGATAAGTTTGGTAAAGCTTATGTACATCTGACTTCTCGACAAAGTGTAGAGATCCCCTTTATTAGGTTTGAAGATATACAGGAAGTAAATGACGAATTAGCAAAGGAGGGATTAAGACCAAGTGTCTGTGGACCACGTGTTAGAACTGTAACAGCTTGCCAGGGTGACGCTGTCTGTCCAAGTGGGAACATCGATACCTTTGCTATCGCAACAGAAATCGATCGAAGATATTTCGCCAGAGAACTTCCTCACAAATTTAAACTTGGTGTGACTGGATGTCAGAACAACTGTCTGAAAGCAGAAGAAAATGATCTAGGTGTAAAAGGTGCCTTGGATGTGAAGTGGGTCAAAGAGAATTGTATCTTCTGTGGTGTTTGTGAGAAAGCATGTCGTTCTGGAGCTCTTACCATTGTAGACGATACCATTTTACTAGATCAAGAAAAATGTAACTATTGTGGTCGCTGTGTCAAAGCTTGTCCTACCGAAGCTTGGATTGGAGAAAAAGCATATATACTTTCCTTCGGTGGCCTATTTGGGAATACCATCGCTAAAGGTGGCTCCATCCTTCCACTCATTCGCTCGGAAGAGCAATTATATCGTGTAACTGATGCTGCGGTTCAATTCTTTGATGACTTTGGAACTCCTGGGGAGCGTTTTAAGTTCACAATTGATCGGGTGGGATGGGATAAATTGAAAGAAGTGGTGGAGGAAGCATATCATGGTTGAGATAAGGATTGATGAAACTCTGGATATTACAAACGTTGTTTGTCCAATTACCTTCGTGAAGGCTAAAGTAGCTTTAGAAGAACTAGAAGTTGGGCAGGTGCTTTCAATTAAGATGAACGATGGAGAACCAACACAGAATGTTCCAAGAAGTTTAAAGGATGAGGGTTACCAGATTTTAAAGTTAATTAATAATCAAGATGGAACTTATAATTTGCTTGTAAAAAAGCTGGAAGAATAGAGTGTTATAGTATTGCTGTGATTCTAGCTATTTTGATAACAATAATAGCACTACAAGTGTAGAAAAATATGAGGAGGGTTATCATGGCACTAAGAGTAAACAAAGACAGTTTTAAAAGTCAAGTCCTTGACTCAGATCGTCTAGTGTTAGTTGAATTTTATTCTGATTCCTGTATTCCCTGCAAGCAGATGGCTCCTATTCTGGCAGAAGTTGAGGATGAATTTGAAGATCAAGTTAAAATATTTAAGGTAAATGTTAACTTCGATGATTATCTATCCAGTAGATATAAGATATTAGCATCCCCTACCATTTTATTCTTTCAACAAGGGATTGAACGAGACCGCATCAAGCGAGTTGTAAAAAAAACTGAATTAATTGATAAAATAAAAGACTTGATTCAAGATTAATATATTTGATTATAGGAGGAAGTGTAGATGTTAATTACAGTTGCAGGACTTAAGAAAGAATACAAGGAAGGTCTTACTGTAAGTGAGTTAATTCAGCTTGAAAATGTAGAGAATCCAGAGTATGTGACAGTAACTATCAATGATGACTTTGTAAAGAGCGCTGAGATTTCTAGCACGGTATTAAGAGAAGATGACAATATAGAATTTTTATACTTTATGGGAGGAGGAAGTGCTGCATGGCATTCACTGAAGAACAATTAGAACGCTACTCCCGTCATATTATCTTAAAAGAAGTGGGAGTGAAAGGTCAAAAGAAACTATTAAATGCCAAAGTACTAATCATAGGCGCAGGCGGACTTGGAGCTCCAGCAGCCATGTATTTGGCTGCGGCTGGTGTTGGTACCATCGGAATAGCCGATGCGGATGAAGTTGATTTGTCCAATCTGCAGCGTCAGATTATTCATGCCACCAAGGATGTTGGGAAAGCAAAGGTCCAATCCGCCAAAGAGAGCATGAATGAAATGAATCCTGATGTTACTGTCAATACCTATCGAACCTTTGTTACTGGGGATAATATTCTTGAACTCATAAAAGACTATGATTTCATCATCGATGGTACCGATAATTTCCCTGCCAAGTTTTTAATCAATGATGCCTGTGTCATGGCCAAAAAGCCATTCTCCCATGCTGGAATCATTCGTTTTAAGGGGCAATTGATGACCTATGTTCCAGACAAAGGTCCATGTTATCGTTGTGTCTTTAAGAATCCACCACCTAAGGATGCCGTTCCTACTTGTAAACAAGCAGGTGTAATAGGGGCTATGGGAGGTGTGATTGGAAGTCTTCAAGCTATGGAAGCAATTAAATACATTATTGGAGTTGGTGATTTATTAACTACTTATTTATTAACTTATGATGCTCTCACTATGGAGTTCCGTAAGGTGAAATTACCAAACGTAGATAATTGCACGGTCTGTGGTCCAAATCCAACGATTACTCAATTAATCGACTATGAGTTAACAGAATGTGATGGAAAGTAGGTTTTTCATGATAATCATCAGTGATCGAAATTATAATGCCATATTACAACATGCCCTCACCTGTCTTCCAAATGAAGCTTGTGGCTTGATTGCAGGTGTGATTGAGGGGGATAAAAAATACATAAAAAAAGTATATACGCTGACTAATTTGGATGCAAGTAATGAACATTTTTCCATGGACCCAAAAGAACAGTTGTCAACTGTAAAAGATATAAGGTATAATCATCTTAGCTTACTTGGTAATTTTCATTCTCATCCAGAGACTCCTGCAAGACCATCTAAGGAGGATATTCGACTAGCCTTTGATTTAAAAGCCTCCTATCTGATTTTATCCTTACAAGATAGAGAGAATCCTGTGTTAAAGGCATTTCTGATTGATGAGAATATGCAAGTAACAGAAGAAATCATTGAAATCCAAGAAGTAGAAGATTATCATATGAGATAAGAAATAGTTTGGAAGAATAAGGCGAACTTCGGTTCGCCTTTATGGAGTATATAAGCATGTATTGTATCAGTATAAGTCATAAAACTACACCTGCCATAGTTCGCGAACGATTTGCATTATCAAGTGAAGAACAAGCTGAATTCGGGAAGATGATTCTGAAAAATGTAAGCGTATCTGGATTAGTGCTGATCTCAACTTGCAATCGGTTCGAATTATACTTTAACGGAGCAGAAGCTATCATAGAATTCATGCAGGAAGCGCTATGTCAGTATAAGAAAGTCCCATTAATGGAACATAGAAAGTATATCAATGTTTATGGCCAAGAACGTGCAATTAGACATCTGTTTTGCGTAACCTGTGGCTTAGACTCAATGGTTCTAGGTGAAGATGAGATCTTAGGACAGATAAAAGATGCTTATAAGGCTGCACTAGAACTAAACTTCACGGATACAGAACTAAATATTGCCTTCCAAGGTGCCATAAGTTGTGCTAAACTCACGAAAGCAAAAACATTAGTCTCCAACATTCCCTTATCCATTGGAACATTAACTGCTAACTGTGCTTATGAGTTCCTAAAATCTCAGAATGCTAAGAATGTATTAATTATCGGAATCACAGGTAAAATGGGAAGTATTGTAGCTAAGAATCTAGTGAGCAAGGGTGACTTTCATGTGATTGGATTTAGCCGTTCCCATGCGAAAACTCAAAAATTACATACTCTCAGTGGTAAATTTTTATTTGTAGATTATAAGGATAGGATGCAATATTTAAACCAAGCTGACGTGATCATTAGTACTACCATGAGTCCACACTATACCTTTACTTACCATGATGTGGCACAGGTTCTAAAGGATAACCATCGTCAGAAGTTATTTATCGATCTTGCGATTCCCTTTGATATGGATAAAGAAATAGGTACAATAAAGAACTGTACCCTGTTAGATATTGACTATTTCAAAAAGGCTGCCAAGGAAAATAACATAGAAAAGCTGAAAGAATATGAAAAAGTAGAAGTAATCTTAGAAGCAAAACTAGAAGAAACCCTGAAAAATATCTACATTCAGCAATATCAAGCAGTCATTAAGAATACAATCAAACGTATAAAAGAAGAGGGCATTGAAAAGTTACTATATCAAGTGAAGGATGATTTATCCAGTCAACAGCTGATTGCATTACTAGATGCAATTAAGATCATATAAAGGTAGAACACAATGGCATATTTTCCTGTATTTATAGAGATTGAGAATAAAGAAGTAATCCTAGTAGGCGGAGGTAGAGTCGCAAGTCATAAGATGGATATCTTATTGCAATTTAAACCAAGGATTACCGTAATTTCCCCACAATTCTGTGAGGAGCTCCTCCTGCTAGCCCAGCAAAATCCTAATCATGTAACGCTGATTACTAAGAAGTTTGCTGATTATGATATCCAAGGGGCAACCTTTGTGGTGGCTGCAACCGATGATGAAGACTTGAACTCCCATATCT
>JAEYWQ010000124.1 GCA_023428885.1 Bacillota bacterium | reverse complement strand
TAAAAATAGCAGGATTAACTTCCTGCTATTTTTATGTTCGAAATGTGAGTAATGTATTACTATGCGATGATTTTTTTACTATTGAGGCTAAAAAAATAATAAAGTTGTGAAAATAAAGCCAAACTAGTAGGAAACGGTTATGAGTTAAGGAGGATTTAAAATTGCTAATCTTGATGGATCAATCGAGTTTTCTAAATAAAATACCAACTAGGATAGGTGTATTTTCAATCCTGATTGTTCTTGCATGCTGCATTCTGTGGCTAGCAATGGTACGCTTTCATCATGTTAGAAAGAAGATAAATATTCCTATCTCTTCTTTCGGGAACGATAAGATGCCTGGTCCAAAAGAGTGGGAAAAGCATATGCTTGAGTTAGCTGTTGACCACAAAGAAGTAAAACCCATGCGCTTTAACTTTGTACTAGATGATTATAATCAAATAGCATATAAAAAATTAAATCGAATACGTACCAAAATCACACAGGTTTCCACCGATGCAGTCATCTTAATTCCTGCAGCAAGATGGTTATTTGACAATTATCAAATGATGTATCGGGAAATTAAAAAAAGTAGAACTTCAGGTACCAGCTATGAAATTCTACCTTTATTAAAAAAAACAGAATACAAAGGTTTTCCTAGAATTTATATGGTTGCTAAGACTATGGTAGCACTCTCCGGTGGTCATACCAATGAAGAGAATATTGCCATTATGCTTCATGCCTATCAGAAAGAGCTGCCATTAACAGATAAAGAACTTTGGGTACTTCCAGAGATACTTGGATTTTGCTTGTTAGAGAGTATTATCGAGCTTGCAGAGGAAGTCCTTCATATCATTGAGATGAAGGCAAAGGCAGATCGCTTTGTTATGGTTAAGTTAGAAGATCATAGAGGTTTCCAAGATATCTCTGACCTTTTGGTGGAACTAGACAAAGAAGTGAAACTGAATTATTCCTTTCATTCTCAGGTCATCTTACAATTGAAGAAAATGTCCTTTGATGATGTATCAATTCAAAAATATATCGATTATCATTTTAATGCACAAGGAGATCACATCCGGCAAACTGATATCTTTCTTCAAGAAAGTAAGATTGAGTCCCATCATGAAACTTATATCAGAGCCTTGATTAATAGTTTAAGAGCAATTAATGAGATCGATGCAGAGAAGTTCTTTGAGGAATTCTCTTATCTTGAGCAGATACTGGAAAAAGATCCTGCTTGTGTTTATGCTAACATGGATTCTGAAAGCCGTGGTATGTATCGAGGCGTGATTGTGGAATTGTCCTTAAAATATAAAAAGAAGGAAGAAGACATTGCCAAAGTCTGTCTTGAACTTGCTAGCAAGGGTAGGGAGGATCTAAATTGTTCGAATCACGTTGGAGCCTATCTGATTGGTAAAGGATACCCTTTACTTAAGTCAAAGGTTTTAAATAAGTCGAAAGAACTGCCATTAAAGAATAAAACGAACTGGAAAGGTATTCTCTATTTTGTCACCATGGGTGTGATTCTAGTATTGCTTTGTATGCCTTTAGGGATATTGCTTGCAACAATTGGAAAAGTTACCAACCCTGCCATTTATATTGTTCTTTTCTTGGTCGCACTCCCTTTGCTGCTAGGCATTGCAATGGAGATTACCAATTTTATATTCACAAGGAAAATCAAAGTAAAAAAGATTCCATCCTTAGATTATCTGAAAGGATTACCTGATAAAGCACGAACCATCGTGGTAATGCCCGTTATTGTTTCCAAAGCCCAACAGGGCATCGAGTATCTTAATCGTTTGCAAAAACACTATTTATCCAATCAACAGAACAATTTTTACTTCGCTCTATTAGTGGATTTTTGTGATCATTCGGAGCAAGTAAAGTTAGAAGACAGAGAAATTGAAGATATACTTAACAAATGTATCAAAGCACTTAATGACTTGTATCCGTCCCAATATCAACGCTTTTCTTTATTTATTCGTTCTCGTAAGTGGAATGAGTCAGAGAAGTGCTTCATGGCATGGGAGAGAAAACGTGGTAAGCTAGAAGAATTTAATAATCTCTTATGTGGAGCCAGATTAGAGGATACTAGTTTTTCTACAGTAAATAGCTCGATTGAAATATTAACAAGTTATCAATATGTCATAACCTTAGATGCGGACTCAGATCTGATTCGTGACAATGCAGCTAAACTTGTGGGATTAATCGACCATCCTTTAAATCAACCTGTATTGGATGAAGTTAAGAAGAAGGTAAAGGAAGGTTTTGTTATTATACAACCTACCGTTCGCAACCATATCGTAGGTTTTAAAGGAAGTCGATTTGCTGATATCTTTGGAGGACAATCAGGTTTGGCTCATTATTCATCAGTCATATCTGATATTTATCAAGATATCTTTCATAAAGCAATTTACTGCGGTAAAGGCATCTATGATGTTAAAGCCTTTCATCAATTGTTGTTTCAAACAATACCAGATAATCGTGTTTTAAGTCATGACTTATTAGAAAGTTGCTATGCAACAGCTGCATTTTCAAGTAATGCAACAATTATGGATACTTTTCCATCAAGCGTTATTTCTTTTGCGAAAAGAGAGCACCGGTGGATTCGCGGCGATTGGCAATTGCTTCCTTGGTTTTTTATGCGTAAGTTAGCGAATGGTAAAAGTGTCTGTGCCTTATCTAAGTGGAAGATTTTTGACAATCTAAGACGAAGTACCATTCCTCTTCATAAAACACTATTAGTTATTCTTAACTTAGTTTTACTACCAAAGCTTAGTTTGCTTTGGATACCCATCGTTTTTTTTAGTGATATTTTTAACCTGATTATTTTTTTACTTGCAACATTCATTCAAAAAGTATTAAGACCAAAGCTTGTTCTTGTATATAAGGGCTTCTTAAAAGAAATTGGTTTGATGTGTATACGAGCGGTGATAGAATTTGCTCTGACACCTTATCGAGCTTATGTTGCTTGTGATGCCATTGTGCGAACATGGTATCGGCTTATGGTTAGTAAAGAAAACTTATTATGCTGGAATACGGCTGAGAGTGTGGATGCATCAATTATCAATAGCTTAAAAGGATATTTATTAACTATGTGGGCCTCACTTTTTGCAGCTCTTGTTCTTTTGCTTTCCGTATTTTTCTCAGATGTATCCTTGTTTGGATATGCTGTGTTTGCGATTGTTATCTTACTTTGGGCATTTGCTTATGCGATTGCTTATAAGATTAGTCAACCAAAGGATGCGAAAGTATCAGAAGAATATAAGCAGTTATATGGATCAGCCAAAGATGGTAATGTACAAGAAGAGAAGGAATTACTACTAGAAACGGGACGAAGAACCTGGCAGTTCTTTAAGGATTTTTCTAGCAAGGAGAATAACTATTTATGCCCTGACAATTATCAGATTT
>JAEYWQ010000406.1 GCA_023428885.1 Bacillota bacterium | reverse complement strand
TACTTTTTACACTATGCGAAGAAGGAATTTCAAATTGCTTCTAAGGTACTTTATCCGGAACAAGAGCAATTACGGGCACAGATTAAGATTATGTATGAAGATGTATGTAAGATAACGCAGAAATACTAATTCGTTTTGCTTGGATTAGTTGTTAGGTTCAAGGTATTGCAATAATATCTTGAACCTTTTGTCGCAGTAGTAAGATTTTAGGTCCAAGCTCCATCAAAGGTGATTACTTGACCGTTAAGATAGCTCGAAGCATTGCAGAGGGAGAATGCAAATTCTGCAACTTCTTCAGGAGTAGTCATGCGGCCTGCAGGTATCTCTTCGCGTAATGCATCTAATTCCTGCGGGCTAAAGCAAGCATTCATGCTAGTATTCACTATTCCGCAGGCTAAGGCATTGACTGAAATATTACTTGGAGCAAGTTCTTTACCAAGTGCTTTGGTGAATGAATTGATGCCGCCTTTCGTGGCTGAGTAAACTGCTTCACAGGAAGCTCCAATATTACCCCAGACAGAGGAGATGTTAAGGATAACTCCGGCATGGTTTTTCATAAACATAGGAATCGCCTGATGGCAGCAGTTCATAACGCTGATCAAATTGGTAGTTATCAAGGATTGATACTCATTATGAGTCATATCTGTGAATAAACCAACATGAGAAACACCTGCATTGTTGATAAGTATGTCTAGTTTTCCATAGGTATCTTTTATGTTTGTAAATAACTCAGAAACAGCTTCATAATTGCCCATATCACCCAGAAAGCTGATACATGACACGCCATATGTGAGTATCTCTTGTTTGACTAAGTTTAGCGAAACTTCATCTTTTATACTGTTAATCACAACGTGATAGCCAGCTGCAGCAAAACGCAGAGCTAGGGCACGTCCTATTCCACGGGCAGCACCCGTAATCAAAACAACTTTTTGCATAGAATTTTTACTGCAAATGAGTTCTTGCAGCATCCTTTCGTTTTAATAAGCCAAAGACTCTAGGTACAGACAGTGAATCCTAGCTAAAGGACTCCTTCTTATTATAACATATCTATGTAGGGGAAAATAGGCATAATTAATGTGAAATTGGAACAGATTAGTTAGTATATGATAGGTTTGTATCCGCCAACAGCATTGTGTTACATATAGGTATACAAGTGATAAAGAAAGGTTTGGTATTTATGAAGCAAAAAATTATAGGAATTATGGTGATTGGAATCTTAGCTACTATAATCTTTCGATTTGGAATGGTAGCTGGAGCTGCAACGAATGAACCTGGAACCACAGGGGATCCATTGATTACAAAGAGTTATCTTGATAAACGATTGGGAGAGCTTAATATAAGTTCAAACAGTGAAGCTAGTTATAAGAAGATTAGTGTTACGAAGGGAAAACAGCTTCTTGTCAAAGAGGGAAGTGAATTTGTTATCTACAGTGGAGAAGCTACTGTATTCGGAGAAAAAGGGGTAATTAACTTAACAAGCGGAGGGCTTATTAAGAGCGGTGGAAAGGTAGAGAGCTATGAGAATTATCTATCTCTATCCGATGCTAGTGGTATTAAAGCAAGCGCTAGTTGTATTATTTATGTAAAAGGAGATTATACGATTAAATAAGGAGAAAGGAAACACGTAAGGTGTGAGGAAGGTATGGAACTATTTATTAAGAAGACAAAGACAAGAGATGCTCTTTTAATTATTGTAGGTACATTGCTAATTGCTTTGTCGATCAATTGGGTGTTTGACCCTATGGGAATGGTAACAGGAGGAGTTACTGGTCTAGCGATTGCAGTTAAGTATTTGACTGGTCTTATCGTGGAAGGAGGAGTCCCGGTTTGGCTGACTAATATTTTATGTAATATTCCATTATTTATTGTTGCAATCTTTATCATTGGAAAAAGATTTACCCTAACTTCTTTTCTTGCCATGCTATCACTAACAGGTTTTATCTACATCATTCCACTGGAAAATATGTTTGATGGAGATTTTTTGTTAGCAGCTGTATTTGGAGGAGCTGTGGGAGGAGCTGGAATGGGGCTGGTCCTGATGGCGATGACAACGACTGGCGGTACGGACTTAGCAGCTATGATTATTCATCATAAGCTAAAGCATCTATCCGTTCCTAGTATTCTATTGTTTGTAGATTCCCTGGTTGTTATCTTGGGTGTATTCGTTTTTGGCATTAACAAAGCCCTATATGCAATCATTGCAATCTTTATTAGTGCGAAGGTTTCAGATGGTATCTTGGAGGGTGTGAAATTTGCCAAGATTGCCTTTATAATATCTGATCATTATGAAGAAATCGCAAGTAAGATACTTACCGATATGAATCGTGGCGTGACAGGGCTAAAAGCTACTGGAATGTATTCCAATATTGATAAAAAGATGCTGTTTTGCGTAGTTTCTAAGAAAGAAATCGTCAATGTTATAGACATAGTAAACAAAATCGATCAACGTGCATTTGTAATTGTTAACGATGTTAGAGAGGTTATGGGTGAGGGTTTTATAGAATTTAAACAGTAAAATTTCTAAAAATGTTTGAATTTATGAGTAAAAATACCTAATGCTGAGAAGAATATACAAATTAGACAAATCGTGAAAACCTTATTTGTATAATTGGGATATGGCATTAATGTGTCAAATGTAGTATGATACATTCATATTAGCAATACAGTGATTGAGTGCGCAAATGAATTAAAATTAGGAGGAACAAGTAATGGCAAGTTTATCATTAAAAAATATCAACAAAGCATATCCAAATGGATTTGTGGCTGTTAAAGATTTCAACCTTGAGGTTGAAGATAAGGAATTTATCATCTTTGTAGGTCCATCTGGTTGTGGTAAGTCTACTACACTTCGTATGATCGCAGGTCTTGAAGAAATCACTTCAGGTGAATTATGGATTGGCGATAAACTTATGAATGACGTAGAACCTAAAGATAGAGATATCGCAATGGTATTCCAGAACTACGCATTATACCCACATATGTCAGTATATGACAACATGGCATTCGGTCTTAAGTTAAGAAAAACTCCAAAGGATCAGATCGACAAATTAGTTCGTGAAGCAGCAAGAATCCTTGGTATCGAATCTTTATTAGATCGTAAACCTAAGGCTCTTTCCGGTGGTCAGAGACAGCGTGTTGCTATGGGTCGTGCAATTGTTCGTAATCCTAAGGTATTCCTTATGGATGAGCCTTTATCAAACCTTGATGCTAAATTACGTGTTCAGATGCGTATCGAGATCTCTAAGTTACACCAGAGACTTGAAACAACTATCATCTACGTAACACATGACCAGACAGAGGCTATGACACTTGGTACAAGAATCGTAGTTATGAAGGATGGTCTTATTCAACAGGTAGATACTCCTCAGAACTTATATGATAGACCAAACAACTTATTCGTTGCTGGTTTCATGGGTTCTCCACAGATGAACTTCATCGATTGTAAAGTTGTTCAGGCTGGTTCTGATATCAAATTAATGTTTGGTTCTCACTCCATCAAAGTTCCTGATGCTAAGGCTAAGAAACTTGTTGAAGGTGGATATGTAGATAAGACAGTAGTTCTTGGTATTCGTCCAGAAGACGTTAAAGATGAAGAAATGTTCATCAGCAACTCTCCTGAGAGTACAATTGATGCAACAGTTAAGGTATACGAGCTTCTTGGTGCCGAAGTATTCTTATACTTCTCCATCGATCAGTTTGATGTTACAGCACGTGTTAACCCACGTACACAGGCTAGACCTGGTGATGTAATTCAAATCGCTCTTGACTTAGCTAAGATTCATATCTTTGATAAAGAAACTGAGCAGGTTATTGTTCACTAAGATAAAGATGAAAAGAACTTTCCTTTGGAAAGTTCTTTTTTTGTGGACCAAGCTGGAGGGTGACTAAAGAATTCTTAAAAAAATATAAAAATGCAATTTGTTTAATAAATAAACTATATAATATTTCCTCTTTTTTCACATATATAGCACAAAAAAGTGCTTAGAATTAGTTTACTTTTAATAAAAAGAGTGATAAAATGATTCATATATAAGGGAAAGTTTAAGTTTTGATACGAATAAATTTCGAGAAAGGTTTGGTAAAAATTATGATTTCGAATCAAATCCTTCAAAACACGATCGAAGGGTTAAAGGCTATTACCCGTATCGATATCTGTGTCATGGATACCGAGGGTAAGGCACTTGCTAGTACAATTAATAATGCTGACGATTATGAAAATGCTGTATTAGCATTTGTAGAGTCACCTGCAGATAGCCAGGTACTTCAAGGCTACCAGTTCTTCAAGGTGTTTGACGAGCATCAGTTAGAGTATGTTATCCTAGTAAAAGGGGATAGCGACGATGTTTACATGGTTGGTAAGATTGCTTCCTTCCAGATTCAGAACCTCTTAGTAGCTTACAAGGAGCGTTATGATAAAGATAACTTTATCAAGAATTTATTACTTGATAATTTATTACTTGTAGATATCTATAATCGTGCTAAGAAGCTTCACATCGAGACAGATGTGAGAAGAGTTGTATTTATTATTGAGACAAAGAATGAGAAGGATACCAATGCATTAGAGACAGTTCGCGGTTTATTCTCATCAAAGACAAAGGATTTTATTACTGCAGTGGATGAGAAGAATATCATCCTAGTAAAAGAAGTGAAACAAAATGAGTCCTACGAGGACTTAACTAAGACTGCAAAGGTTGTTCTTGATATGTTGAATACAGAAGCAATGACCAAGGTGCATGTAGCCTTTGGTACAATTGTGAATGAGATCAAGGATGTATCTAGATCCTACAAAGAAGCAAAGATGGCGTTAGATGTAGGTAAGATATTCTATAGCGGACGTAATGTGGTTGCATATAGTAATCTTGGCATTGGTCGTTTGATTTATCAGCTTCCTATGCCACTTTGTAAGATGTTTATTCGCGAAATTTTTGATGGTAAATCACCAGATGATTTTGATGAGGAAACATTAACTACAATTAATAAGTTTTTTGAAAATAGCTTGAATGTTTCTGAAACATCAAGACAGCTCTATATTCATAGAAATACACTAGTATATCGTTTGGACAAGCTTCAAAAGAGCACCAATCTAGATTTACGTGTATTTGAGGACGCAATCACATTCAAGATTGCTCTTATGGTTGTAAAGTACATGAAGTATATGGAGAATATTGAATACTAGGATAAAAATATAGATGCCGCTGTTTGGCCTGCAAGAAGTCAATCTTTGGCAGTCGAAGCAGCGGCATTGGTGTTATAGTTTAACCGAAGGGTTTACTGTGACAAGTGTACACAGAGGAAAGGAATTTTTATGGCTTCTTATAATATTCATGAAGACTTACAAGAGATTGAAGCTCCAGTCATATTATTTCAGGATGTTTCTAAGGAATATCAGAAAGGAACCCAAGCAATTAATAATATCAGCTTTGAGATACGCAAAGGTGAATTTGTATTTATTGTTGGTTCCAGCGGTTCAGGTAAGTCTACTTTAATTAAGCTTATGCTTCGGGAAATTCTACCTACCAAGGGGAGAGTATACGTTGCGGGTCGTGAATTGACTCGTCTCAAACGCTGGCAGGTTTCAAAATATAGAAGAACAATTGGAGTAGTATTTCAAGATTTTAGATTATTAAATGATCGTACCGT
>JAEYWQ010000054.1 GCA_023428885.1 Bacillota bacterium | reverse complement strand
AGGGGGTATTGAGCTTAGTGATATGCTAACCTTCCTTTTATACGTAGGAAATATCATTGAGCCAATTCGTAAGTTGATCAATTTCACAGAACAATTTCAAAACGGTATTACTGGATTCTCAAGATTTATGGAAATTATTGAGACTAATCCAGACATCGAGGATGAGCCAGATGCCATTGAATTAAAGCAAGTCAAGGGAGAAATCGTATTCGAACAGGTAGCCTTCCGTTATAAAGATACAATTAGTGATGTATTCAAGGATATTAACTTAAGGGTTCCAGCAGGAGAATATGTAGCGATTGTAGGTTCTTCCGGTGTTGGTAAAACTACCTTATGTAGTTTGATTCCAAGGTTTTATGACGTATTTGCAGGGCGTATTACCATTGATGGAAAAGACATTCGTAAAATCAAATTAAAGTCATTACGACAACAAATTGGTATTGTGCAACAGGATGTTTATCTGTTTGCCGGAACAGTTGCGGATAACATTCGCTATGGAAACCTTGAAGCCACTATGGATGAAGTTACTGAAGCTGCAAAAAATGCTAACGCACATGAATTCATATTAAGCCTACCAAATGGTTATGATACCTATATTGGCCAAAGAGGAATTAAACTTTCTGGAGGACAGAAGCAACGATTAAGTATTGCAAGAGTCTTCTTAAAGAACCCACCGATATTAATCTTTGATGAAGCAACGTCTGCACTTGATAATGAAAGTGAGAAGGTGGTACAAGAGTCCCTTGAGGTTCTAGCAAAGAATCGAACTACCTTTGTCATTGCACATCGTTTATCTACGATAAAGAATGCAAGAAATATTATTGTGTTAGCAGAAGATGGCATACAGGAACAAGGAACCCATGAAGAATTAATGAAAGCAAAGAAAACCTACGCTGCTTTGTATGAACTTGGATTCCGTACCCAGGAATAAGTCATTGATTTTTCTTGCCCGAACCCGTTTTCATTTCTATATGCAATCGGTTGCGTTTGTAGTTAATTAATGTTAAAATTGAAAGATATAGGTTCCGAATGAATAAATAAGAGGTGCAATATGAACATATTAAAACAATTAAGTGATGAGTTGGGTGTCCGTTTAGATCAGGTAGAGGCTACAGTAAAACTGATAGATGAGGGAAATACTATCCCTTTTATTGCTCGTTATCGTAAAGAAGTTACTGGCTCGTTAAATGATGAAGTGTTAAGAGATCTTTCAGAGCGCTTGATTTATCTACGTAATCTAGAGGAAAAGAAGACATCTGTTATCGCAAGCATAGAAGAACAAGGGAAACTTACGGAGGAGTTAAAGGCACAGATTTTAGCAGCAACTACCTTAGTTGTAGTAGAAGATTTGTATCGTCCTTACCGTCCAAAGAGAAGAACTCGCGCAACGATTGCTAAGGAAAAAGGCTTAGAGCCATTGGCTTTGTACATTCTTGTGCAGGAAGCCAAGCAGGATGTTCTTGATGAAGCGAGCAAATATGTAAGTGAAGAGAAGGAAGTTCTGACAGCACAGGATGCGATTGCCGGAGCTTTGGATATTATTGCAGAAGGAATCTCTGATGAAGCTGATTATCGTATCTATATTCGTAAGATTACATTTGACGAGGGTATGATTAGCTCAGTTGCAAAAGACGACAAAGCAGAGTCAGTTTATGAATTATATTATGAATTTAGTGAAAAGGTGAATAAAATTGCTGGACACCGAGTTCTAGCCATAAATCGTGGTGAAGCTGAGAAGTTCTTGACTGTAAAAGTAATAGCACCTACTGATAAGATCTTAGACTATTTAAAACGTCAAACAATTACAAAGCCAAATCCATATACGAAAGATTTATTAGAAGCTGCGGTAACTGACAGCTATGAACGTTTAATTGCTCCAGCCATTGAACGGGAAATTAGAAATGAGTTAACGGAAAAAGCAGAAGATGGGGCTATAAAGGTATTTGGTCAAAATCTAGGTCAGCTATTAATGCAGCCTCCAATTGTTGGACAAGTTGTCCTTGGATGGGATCCTGCATTCCGTACAGGATGTAAGTTAGCGGTCGTTGATGCGACTGGTAAGGTATTAGAAACTGTGGTTGTATATCCAACTGCACCTCAATTTAAGCTAGATCAGACAAAGAGTATTGTCAAAGGCTTGATTAAAAAATACAATATTACCTTAATCTCAGTTGGTAATGGTACCGCATCCCGAGAGTCGGAACAAGTAATCGTTGAGATGTTAAAAGAGATTGATGCCAAGGTATCTTATGTCATTGTAAATGAAGCCGGAGCTTCTGTATATTCTGCCAGCAAGTTGGCAACTGAAGAATTCCCTAATTTTGATGTTGGTCAAAGAAGTGCTGCTTCTATTGCAAGACGTCTTCAAGATCCATTAGCAGAGTTAGTTAAGATTGATCCTAAGTCGATTGGGGTTGGCCAATACCAGCATGATATGAATCAGAAGAAATTAAGTGATGCTTTGTCTGGTGTGGTTGAAAACTGTGTGAATAAAGTAGGCGTGGATTTAAATACTGCCTCGGCCTCCTTATTGGAGTACATTTCTGGTATCTCCAAGCCAATTGCAAAGAATATTGTTTTGTATCGAGAAGAGAATGGCAAGTTTAAAAATCGTAAGCAGTTATTAAAGGTTGCAAAACTCGGTCCAAAGGCATATGAGCAATGTGCTGGTTTCTTAAGAATTAATGATGGAGATAATCCATTAGATTCCACTAGTGTACATCCTGAGTCCTATGAAGCAGCAGAAAAGTTGCTAGTATCTCTTGGATTTACAGTTAAGGACCTAAAGAAAGCAGAAACAGCAGCACAGTTGTCTGGACTTAGCCAGTTGGTGAAGGACAAGAAAACCATGGCTTCGGAACTTGGGATTGGTACAATCACGTTAACTGACATTATCAAGGAACTTGAAAAGCCTGGAAGAGACCCACGTGAAGAGATGCCAGCACCAATTCTTCGTACAGATGTATTAGAGATGAAGGATTTAAGTGAGGGTATGATCTTAAAAGGAACTGTTCGTAATGTCATTGATTTCGGAGCTTTTGTAGATATCGGTGTTCATCAAGATGGCTTGGTTCATATCTCACAACTGTCTAAACAAAAGTTTGTGAAGCATCCATTGGATGTTGTCAGTGTTGGTGATATTGTGGAAGTTAAGGTCTTGAGCGTTGATGTGGCCAAAAAAAGAATTCAATTATCTATGATTTTATAGGTGAAGAATTTGAAAATTCCTTTTGTCATGCTAAAGCTCTTGACAAAACAAGCTGTGTTGATTTATAGTAAAGAAAGCATATAATGCGATAACTAAATAAGGAAGTTCTTCGGGGCAGGGGGTAGTTCCCGACCGGCGGTAAAGTCCGCGACCGAGTGGTATCACTCGCTGATTTGGTGACTCATATGTAAGTATATTACGTAGGAGAATTCCAAAACCGACAGTATAGTCTGGATGGTAGAAGAAGGTTATAGAATAATGTACATACGAACTTTAGTATGTCATTTGGAAAGTAACGTTACCAATTTAAGTAATTGGTTTTAAGCCTCGATTGATTTAATCAATCGAGGTTTTTTTGATTCATGACAAGTGAGGCAGCTTGCTGACTCGTCCTGTAAATCAAAAAGAAGCTTCCTACCAGGATGTACATCTCGAAAATTCCTTCAAAAGGAGAGAATAAGATGGGAAAATTGAATGAATTAATGGACTTAGCAAGTTCAAACGTAGGCTTTTTGTTGTTGAGCGTTACGATTGTGGCAATTCTTATTGGGAGTGCCTATGGAGCAGAAGTTATTCTCGCAAAGAAGAATAACATAAGGAGAAATCAAGAGAAATTAAAAACTAAGAAAATGATTATTGTTGCAATGTTATCTGGAATTGCTGTGGTATTGATGCTTTTTGAGTTTCCACTGGGTTTCGTTCCATTTTTCTATGAGTTAGATTTTAGCGAAATTCCTGTTATTGTAGGAGCTTTCACCTTAGGACCAGTGGCTGGGCTTCTGATTGAATTCATCAAGATTTTATTAAATTTACTAATCAATGGATCAGATTCCGCTTTTGTGGGTGAGTTTGCTAATTTCTTGATTGGTAGTGCATATGTTATACCAGCATCTTTCATCTACTTTCTAAGAAAGAGTAAAAAGAATGCAATCGTTGGTTTAAGCATAGGTACCTTGATTGCTACTGTTGCTGGTGGTATCTTGAATGCTTATGTGTTATTGCCAAAGTATGCACAGCTCATGGGACCAAAATATAACTTAGAATATAGCCCTATGTTGGATTCACTCATTGGAGAAGGTACAAAAGTCAATTCTGCCATTCAAGGAATGACAACCTTTGTTTTGCTTGGGGTTACTCCATTTAACTTAATAAAGTATGGTGCGGTTTCTATCATTGCTATTTTGATTTACAAAAAGATCAGCCATATTATGAAAGCTTAATAAGCAATTAGAACCAACTCTTGAAATTTTAATATAATCTGATATAATTGCATTATCAATGCAAGGATGAAGGTGTCTTTACGCCGTTGATTCTCCTTTGGGGTCGAACAATTGGTTAGAGGCACCTTTTAATATTTTACGCTTAGGACACGCATAAGAAGGGTAGGGGTAACGGTGGACAAGGAACTAGATAAAGCGGTAGCTTTTACTTATCAAACTAAAGTTAAGGATATGTATAGGTTTATGATATATTATTCTTATTATGGTTTTCGAGGTATAGTAAATCTAATTATAAGTATTGGAGCTATCATACTATTAATTAATGGAGCGGATGAAGGGTATGCTTTTAATAAGGCCCTTTTAATTATAATTGCATCTTTGTTTACTGTAATTAATCCTATTCAACTTTATTTAAAGGCGGCAAAACAGGTGAAACTAACACCAATGTTTCAGCAACCCTTAGATTATAAGGTAAACGAAGAGGGGATATCTGTTCGTTTAAAAGAAGAAGAGATGACCTTGGCATGGGAAGATATCTATAAGATTGTAGAGACTAGAAAGGACTTTTACTTTTATACATCTATTAATCGGGCGCACATTCTTCCGAAAGAAGGGTATCAAGAACAATGTGAGTTGATGCGAGAATTGGTTCGCACATATGCTAAGGGTAGTGTGCATGTAAAGAAGTGATTTGAATAAGTTGAGAGATAGAAATTGAGGATAAATTGATGGTAGTGGATAGTTTTACAGCTCAGGATACCTATGCTTTAGGTGAGAAAATTGCTAGCAAAGCATATAAAGGCCAGATTTTTTGTTTAAATGGAGATTTGGGTGTTGGAAAGACAGTGTTTACGCAGGGGTTCGCAACAGGACTTGGAATTACTGAGCCAATCAGCAGTCCCACCTTTACGATTGTCCAAGTTTATGAAGAAGGACGTTTGCCCTTGTATCACTTTGATGTCTATCGTATTGGTGATATTTCTGAGATGGAGGAAATAGGGTATGAGGACTATTTCTTTGGAGACGGTGTCTGCCTGGTTGAATGGGCAACTCTAATCCGTGAGCTATTACCTGAGAAGGTGACAGTGATCACCATTGAGAAGGATTTGGATCGTGGATTTGAATATCGTCGCATTACGATAGATGAGAAAGGTTATGGATATGAAGATTTTAGCAATTGATAGTTCTGGTCTGGTAGCCTCTGTAGCTATACTTACTGAAGATACTTTACTGGCTGAATATACGGTGAATTACAAGAAGACACATTCACAAACATTACTTTCTATGTTGGATGAAATCGTTCGAATGATTGAGTTAGATCTGTCAGAGATCGATGCAATCGCAGTTGCTAAAGGTCCGGGGTCCTTTACTGGGCTAAGAATTGGATCTGCTACAGCAAAAGGACTAGGTATGGCCTTAGGTAAACCAGTGATCGGAATACCAACCGTAGATGCACTTGCCTATAATATGTTTGCTTGTGCTTATGTTGTGTGTCCTTTGATGGATGCAAGAAGGAATCAGGTGTACACCGGGCTATATGAATTTCAGGGCAAGGATTTTATTGTAGTAGAAGAACAACAAGCAGTGGATATTACTAATATTGTTGATAAAATTAATCGTTATGGAAAACCTGTGGTGTATTTGGGGGATGGCGTGGATAGTTATCAGGTTCAGCTTAATAGTCTAACCAAAGTACCATATTTTATTGCTCCTAGTCACTTGAATAAGCAAAGGGCAGCTGCAATAGGTGCATTGGCGGTGGAGTATTATAAACAGGGTATCATGGAAACTGCAAAGGACCATGTCCCAGATTATCTAAGATTGTCGCAAGCAGAACGGGAACGTGAGGAGGCGATGAAAAAGGCGTGATAATACGTGAAATGGGGGCTGCTGATATAGATATGGTTGCTCGTATAGAGGCAGAAGTCTTTACGGAGCCTTGGAGCAAGGAGAGTTTTTTGCTTGAAGTGAAAACACCAAACCATATTTATCTTGTAGCAGAAGAAAATGGAAACATTTTAGGTTACTGTGGAATGTGGGAAGTTGCAGGAGAGGGACAGATAACGAATGTATGTGTTGCACCAGACCATCGGGGGAAGGGCGTAGCAACCATGATGTTAGAAGAACTTCTTAATAGGGCAGCGAAGCTGAAAGTGGGGGCAATAACACTTGAGGTTCGTGTCAGCAATGAACCAGCCATTCGCCTATATGAAAAATTAGGCTTTGAGACAGCTGGAATTCGCAAGGATTTTTATTCCTTACCAGACGAGGATGCTAAGATCATGTGGAGATATTAACAGCGATTACCACTGTAATTAAAAGAGGATTTCTTGTATAATGAGGAAGTGGAGGAATGCGCAATGGCTCATTTGATAAAGGAACGAAAGAAAAGTGAACTTGTCTGCAATGTTTGTGGCAAAATTTTGCGTGTGGAAAAGGGTATAATGTTAGAAGATGCATTTCAAGTAACGAAGGAGTGGGGGTATTTCTCCAGTAGGGACTTTGAAGTTCACAAGTTTAACATATGTGAAAGCTGTTATGATCATATGGTTTCACAATTCAAGATACCAATAGAAATATACGAAAAAAAGGAGGCTTTATAGGGTGGTTGCTCTATAAAGCTTTTTTTCTTCATAGAAATTTCATTGATTATCTTATGAATGAAGGAAATTAGGTAGTTAGATGCACACGGCTGGGTTAGGATATTGTTGCAAAAAGCAGCAACACCTGATGGCTGCGGGAGGAACGCTTTGCTCATCAATAGGATTAACTTATAAAACTTGATTAGACTTCTATAATATGCTAATATTATGATATGATATACTGAAAACGTAACTTAGAAAGTTGCGTAGATATTGAAGTCGGGTGGGTAAAATATAGAAAAGATAAGATAATAAACCGACAAAATGATTTATTCAATTTACACAAGTTGAATAAAAGAGAGAGGTAAAAATGCTAGATGTTTGTTTGCTTGGAACAAGTGGTATGATGCCGTTGCCTGGAAGATGGCTAACAGCTTGTATGACCAGACTGAATGGGAGTAGTTTATTAATAGATTGTGGTGAAGGTACACAGATTGCGATACGTGAAAAGGGATGGAGTTTTCACTCGATAGATATGATATGTTTTACTCATTATCATGGTGATCATATTAGCGGTTTACCAGGATTGTTATTATCCATGGGAAATGCAGACCGTACAGAGCCGGTGATTCTGGTTGGGCCTAAGGGGCTAGAACGGGTAGTGAGCGCTTTGAGAGTGATTGCACCTGAGTTGCCATTTGAACTGGAATATATAGAATTAACACAAGCGGAAGAGACAATCTGTAAGAATGATTACGTGATTAATGCATTTCGTGTCAATCACAATGTGACTTGTTATGGATATTCTGTGATGGTAAAAAGAACTGGCCGATTTATTCCAGAGAAGGCTTTAGAGAATGAGGTTCCAAAGATGTATTGGAATCGTCTTCAAAAGGGAATGACAATCGAGGAAGATGGTAAGATATTTACTCCTGATATGATCTTAGGTCCAGAAAGAAAAGGACTTAAACTGACATATTGTACAGATACCAGACCTATGCCACAGATTATTGAACATGCAATGGAGTCAGATTTATTTATATGTGAAGGGATGTATGGTGAAAAAGATAAGCAATCGAATGCGAATGAGAATAAGCATATGACCTTTTACGAAGCAGCTCAATTAGCGAAGGAAGCTAAGGTAAAAGAATTATGGTTGACGCATTATAGTCCTTCCCTGGTTCATCCGGAGGAATTTATGAAAGAAACCAAAGCAATCTTCTCAAAATCAAAAGCTGGCAAAGATAAAAAAAGCATTACCTTAGAATTTGATAAGGACGAGTGATCAGGAGGCGTTTAGCCATGAAGAGTTCGAAGAAAAGTACGATAAAGACTATAATTGCGATGATTATTCTTGGAGGCCTTATTTTTGGTGGTTTTATGTATTTGGCTAATCGGGAAGACGAGGGGAAAACTGAAATCGAAGTTGAACTGACAGAAGCTGAAAAACTACTAGACTACGACCTTGTGCAAGAGTATCCACCAACCGCAAGAGAAGTGGTGAAATATTATGCAAGAATAGTTAAGTGTATCCATAGTGAGGAAATGACAGATGATGTTATAACTAAGCTTGGCGACAACTTATTGCAGTTATATTCTAATGAACTGATTGAGCTGAACACTAGGGATGAATATATTCAAAGATTGCTTACGGAAGTAATGGAATATCAAGTGTTAGGAAAGACAGTAACTAGTTATGCCATAGATTCTGCTGACAATATTGTTACCTGGACTAAAGATGGTGTGGAGTTCGCTAAAGTTTATGCGACCTTTACTACAAAGGAAGATACTGGTTTTAATAGAACTTATGAAGAATTTATTTTAAAAAAGGAAGCAAATCAATGGAAAATCCTAGGATGGCGTTTGGCTGATCAAAAGGATGAGTAGATTTTAAAATAATAAGCATAGCATATACCTTGTTTATCATCAATGATACGATCCAAGAAACCTATGCATTGGCTTCTTGGATCTTTATTCCATATTATGATGTATCAACAATGTATAAAGTATGGGGATAGATAGCTAGAAAGAGTGTGATAATAATGAAGAAAGATATAAATATTTTAGCCATAGAGTCTTCATGTGATGAGACTGCGGCTGCAGTTGTTAAGAATGGAAGAGAAGTTTTATCTAATGTGATCTCCTCGCAGATTGCACTTCACACCTTATATGGAGGTGTTGTGCCTGAGATTGCTTCGAGAAAACATATGGAGAAGATCAACCAAGTGGTTGAGGAAGCGTTAACTCAAGCAAATATGAGTTTACAAGAATTAGACGCTATAGCTGTTACTTATGGCCCGGGGTTAGTTGGAGCACTTTTGGTTGGTGTTGCTCATGCCAAAGCTCTTAGTTATGCAAGCAAATTACCTTTGGTTGGAGTGCACCATATAGAAGGACATGTTTCAGCAAATTATATTGAGAATAAGGAGTTGGAACCGCCATTTTTATGCCTGATTGTGTCTGGTGGACATACTCATCTTGTATTAGTAAAAGAGTACGGAGAGTATGAGATTGTTGGTCGGACTCATGATGATGCTGCAGGAGAGGCTTATGACAAGGTAGCGCGTGCTATTGGTTTGGGATATCCAGGCGGACCGAAGATTGATAAGTTAGCAAAAGAAGGCAATAAGAAAGCAATCCTATTCCCAAGAGCTCACATCGAAGGCAGTCCTTTTGATTTTAGCTTTAGCGGAGTTAAGTCTGCTGTATTAAATCATCTAAATTCCTGTGCAATGAAAGGTGAAGAGGTGAATAATGCAGATATCGCTGCTTCTTTTCAAGATGCTGTTGTAGAAGTTTTAGTTACTCGTACGATGGCGGCAGCTAAGGAATATGGAATGAAGAAGATAGCAATCGCTGGAGGTGTAGCCTCCAATTCAGCCTTACGTGAAGCGATGCTTACAGCTTGTGTTAAGAATGGGTTTTCTTTCTACTCACCATCAGCGATTTACTGTACAGACAATGCAGCTATGATTGGTGCTGCAGCATATTATGAATTCTTGAAAGGGAACATCGCTGGTCTTGATTTGAATGCTGTTCCAAATCTAAAGATTGGACAAAGATAAATGTGTGAAATAGCATATATAGCCTAAAGTCTCAGGTATGTGGATTAGGAGGAAATATGAGCAAGTATACTGCGATTATATTAGCAGCAGGCCATGGAAAGCGGATGAATAGTACAGTTGCGAAACAGTATCTGTTGTTAGCTGATAAGCCTATACTTTACTATTCTTTGAAGGCATTTCAAGAGAGTGATATTGATGAGGTTCTCTTAGTTGTTGGTGAAGGTGAAGAGGAATATGTAAAAGAAACAATAGTGAATGCTTACGCATTTTCGAAAGTAAAAAAGGTCGTTCCAGGAGGGAAAGAGCGTTTTCTTTCAGTACATGAGGGTATAAAAGCCATTGATATGACAGACTATGTACTGATTCATGATGGAGCTCGTCCTTTTATTACTATAGATAAGATTAATTCCATGTTGAAGGATGTAAGTGAGTTTAAGGCTTGTATTCTAGGGGTACCAAGTAAGGATACAGTAAAGATAGCAAATGATCAAGGTTATGTTACAGATACGCCAATACGGAAACATGTCTGGAATATTCAGACGCCGCAAGCATTCTCTTTCCGGCTTCTTAGAGAGGCATATGAGAAACTAATCATTAGCGGTATTCAAGATGTGACAGATGATGCGATGGTGATTGAATTAATGACAAGTCATTCTGTACGTATCATCCAAGGAAGTTATGACAACATTAAAATAACAACAGCTGAAGACATATCAGTTGCTGAAGATATTGTAAAAAGGCTGGAAATGGTAAAATCTTCATGACGAAAATACTCAAAAAAGTATTCAAAAGTGCTTGACATGTTTTATTAGTTATGATAAACTAATCAAGCGTTATCCGGAGAGTTGCCCGAGCGGTTTAAGGGGCTGGTCTTGAAAACCAGTGATTCCGAAAGGGACCGTGGGTTCGAATCCCACATTCTCCGCTTAAACAACTTTATGTTGTTTGTAAAATGAATTAAGTAATGGTAATGATTTTGGAAGGTTAAGAACAACATCACCACCAGAAACATCGGTGGTTTTTATTTGTCCTTTAGATAGCCAATCATGAATTGACTTAGCCAGTCAATTATCACTTGGAGAAATACCCAAGCGGCTGAAGGGGCTCCCCTGGAAAGGGAGTAGGTCGTTAATAGCGGCGCGAGGGTTCAAATCCCTCTTTCTCCGTTCCTCTTACTTAAGTAATTAAGGTAAAGAAAGATTAATCCTGGATGGGACTTACTGATTCGGAATTATTTCTGTAAAAACCATAAATACTTTGAAAAAGAGGTAGACAAAACACTAATTGTGTGATAGAATATCTAAGCTACTAAAATGATTGAAAAGTTCAAACAATTTAGAAAGTTTAAAAAACTTAAAAAAATCACTTGACACTGAATAAGTTGTGTGATAAAATGTATAAGCTGTTGAAATAAACAAAAAGCTTAAACAGATTAAAAAGTTTTGATTAATCTAAAAAGAACTTGACAAAAAGTTGCGTAGATGATACAATAATCAAGCTGAACCCTTTAAATAGAAACAGCGATTATTTGATGAAAATCACTAGAACATTGAAAACTGAACAGTGAAACAACCTTGAAATTCGTTGAGATTTCCTAGTTAGTAAACTAGGCAAGTTAATAGGTTTTGCTTGCAAAACCAGAGATTAACATAGAACTGTGTAAGGTCGAAAGATCGAACACAACCCTAAATCAGTAAACGGAACAAACAGGATGACAGATTGATTTAGCAATCAATCAGACAAATCTTACGATTTGTCACTAAGGCAACTTAGATAACGTCAGTGAGTTCTGAACAAAGATCAA
>JAEYWQ010000355.1 GCA_023428885.1 Bacillota bacterium | reverse complement strand
CTTCGGGCATGATGCGCAGCTTCGCGCGCGGAACAAAAGTGTGCATTTTCATTATTTCATGACTTGACTGGATCTCGTGGTACTACCTTGCTGTAGTACTGGTAGGGTAGTATAACTTTGCACTTGTAGGGATGGATTTTCTAATTTTCGAATCATCATCTGTCCTGCCTGGGTGCCCATGTCGTAAACGTTAATATCGATCACAGTTGGTGTTGGGTCAATAATCTTAGAGTATGGATAGGTATCAAAGGTTAAGAGAGCAATATCTTCTGGAAGATTTAGTTTTAATTCTTCCACTGCTTTCATAGCACCAACTGCGATAGAATTATTTGCACAGATAATAGCTCGAGGAGGTACGTCACTTTTTAAGAGCTTGAGTGCGGTTAGATAGCTTTCCTGTTTGCTGGAATCGGTATAGCGTACATAGGAGAGGACCTGGGAGTATCCATAATCGCACATAGCACTGACAAAGCCACGCTGCCGTTGAGTAGAGATTGCATCACTTTCTCTACCACCAATGAAGGAAACCTTCGTATAACCACAGTCTAGCATATGGGAAGCAGCAAAACGACCAGCTAACACATGATTGGTATCAATCCAACATAATTGGCTTTCAAAGTGGGGCTTTCCTATGATCATATGAGGATAGTTCTCTCGGATTAGTAAGTTGGCGATGTCTTTGGTAATGACAGAGCCGTGAATAATCATACCATCGGCAAAGCGTTGTGCGATTACATGCTCCACGGCGGCACTTGCATTTTCTTTCATAGTAGGGTCGACTAAGGTCATGGTGTAATTATACTTGGTAAGTTCATTGTTAACACCGCACATAATATCGAACATGTGGGGATTACGATAGGCTTCTTCTTGCTGTAACGAAGTTAGAAATACAATATTCTGAGTGGTTTGGCGTGCAAAAGAGACAGCACGCGCATTGGGGGTATAATTAAGCTTTTCAATGGCTGCATTCACTCTGGCTTGTGTAGCTGGGGATATGGTAGTCCAGTTATTCAGTACTTTGGAAACTGTTGAGGTGGAAACCCCAGCTTCTTTGGCAACCTCACGTATGGTAATTGACATAGAAAACCTCCTGAAAAAGTGTATAAATTTAGTATTATAGTATAGCGGTTTCCTAACAAAGTCAATCATTTTCACTAAAAATATTTGACTTAGGTTGTAAATAATATTAATATTGACTTGAAGATAAGAGGAAATATAAGAAAATAATAGAATGGTTAGGAAAACGGTTTCCTTGATATCTTACTAGATTCAAAGATAAAACAATAATAGGAGGAGAAATATGAAGAAAATTCTAAGCAGTATCTTGTGTATCGTATTGGTTATGGCATTTTTTACTGGATGCGGAAAAGAAGATACAAAAACTGATGCAGGTGTCACAGCAAAAACCAGTGATAGCAAGGAGAATGATGTAGAGAAGGCAGCCGATCCTACAAAGGAAGTGAGTGCTGATCCGGTGAATATCAAAGTGTGGCATGATGGTGATGAAGGTATCATGTTACCGATTCAAGACAAGGTAAATGAGACATTAGCGAGTGAGAAAATTAGTGTTACCTTTGAGAAAAGAAGTGGTCTTACCGATCAGATCAAATTGTACGGTAACGATGCCAGTAATGGTCCAGATATGTACATCTATGCTCATGATTCTTTAGGAATCTATGCAGAGATGGGAGTATTAGCACCTATCACTGACTTGATTAGTGAAGATAAGATGGCAGATTTGTTACCAATGACAATCGATGCATGTACATATAAGGATACTCAGTATCTGTTACCTATCTACTTTGAAACCTTGTTGTTTATGTATAACAAGGACTTATGGATAGGGGATATTCCAAGCACAACCGAAGGTCTATATGAGTATATGGTAGCCCATACAGATGATGCAGCAGGAACTTATGCAGTTGTGAATCAGCATTCCACGGCATATAATGTGGCTCCATTTATCAATGCGTTCGGTGGTTATATCATCAACTCAGATGCACAGCCAGGTTTAAGTGAGCAGGCAACAATGGATGCGATTACATATAATACCAAATTTGCAAAGCTACAGGCAGATGGTGATTATAACACCGTAACTACACTGTTTAATGAGGGTAAAGCTCAAGCAATCGTTGGTGGTCCATGGTTAATCTCAGGAATTAAAGCCGCAGGCATTAATCTTGGAATCAAGTCTTTAGCTGATTTCAAATTACCGAATGGAAATGGCTTAGCGCCATATTCAGGGGTACAGGGTATTGGAGTCATGAGTCATTCCATCAAGAGTAAGAAAGCAGCCCTAAGCAGAGTTCTTGAAGTAATTGCAAGCCCAGAATTAGGAATTGATTTAGCCAACAAGTCAAACTGTGCTCCAGCCAATAGCAAAGCTTATGAGGATCCAACAGTTGCAGGCAATGAGATGATTTATGCAATGAAGCTTACTGCCGAAACAGCACAACCTATGCCAAATGTTCCTGAGATGAATGTAATGTGGTCACCTACGGAGACGTTACTTGCTCTTGTAAACAAATCCAATGCAGACGTGGCTGAGACAGCAAAACGGTGCCAGGAGGAAGCATTAACAGCAATTGCAGATATGCAATAAATTAAGTGCCCTATGTACGAAAAGGAGAGATATTCAACTTACCCCCCTAGGTTGAATATACAGAAAGAGGATGACATGAAGAAAAAGAAGTTCTTACCGTGGCTATATTCCATGCCATCATTGATTTTAATAGGAATAGTGGTAATATTTCCGATTGTATATACGGGCTATATATCCTTGACTAATATGAATCTGTTTCATTGGTTCGATTTTCGATTCATTGGGATGGATAACTACCAAAGAGCACTTTTAAAAGTTGACTCTGGGTTTATCTTGGCATTATTCACTACCGTCCTTTGGACGGTAGTGAATATGTTATTACAGTTAGTCATCGCATATTTGATAGCTCTCGGTCTAAATGTGTCTGGTTTGAAATTAAAACGTTTCTATAAGACGTTGCTTATGGTTCCTTGGGCGGTACCAGCGTATGTTTCTATCTTATTATGGAGAGTGGGAATGTATAATACAGAGTTTGGTTTGATCAATCAAGTGTTAAAAAGTTTAGGATTAGGTAAGCTTAACTTTCTTTCCGATAATACGCCAGCCTTTATTTCTTGTATGATTTTAAACCTCTGGATGGCATTACCATTTATGATTATGATGATCGATGGATCACTGCAAAGTATTGATCGCAGCTACTATGAAAGTGCAGAGCTTGATGGTGCTGGATTTTTGGCCAAAAATCGCTTTATTACAATACCAGCCCTAAAACCAATCATTGCACCTGCTGTGATTATGACTACATTTACTACCTTTAAACAGTTTGATATTATCTATCTACTCACCTTGCAGAAAGGTTCTTATACTGGTGCAAGCCTGCAAACTATAATTACCTATGCACATCAGAACGCCTTTGTATCCAATAACTATGGCTTATCTTCAGCGGTATCCATTGTTATCTTTGGAATTATTATTCTGTTCTCATTGTTAACAAATCGAAGTCTAAAGGAGGAAAACGTATGAAAAAAAGAGCAAGAAGACAAAAGATAAAACTACTTTTCCTCAATACATTTTTTCTTACCATATGTACCCTTGGATTAATTCCTATCCTTTATGCCTTATCGCTATCCTTAAGCGACGGGAACTCGGCCTTATCTTCGGACTTTTCTTTTATCCCGAAGGAAATTACATTGAATAATTACAGCTCAATTCTTACAGAGGAACCTTTCTTAGTATGGCTTAAGAATTCGGTTGTTCTCAGTGTCGGAACCATGGTCCTTGTTATGCTTTTTTCTGTTGTTGCAGCTTATGCTTTTTCTAGATATCGATTCAAAGGACGTACTGCAACCTTAAAAGTACTTATTTTATTAAATGCATTTCCACAGATTTTATCCATGTTTGCCATTTTTCGATTATTTAAGAATATGAAATTGTTAGACTCACAAGCTGGCTTGATCCTTGTCTATGCAGGATCTATGTGTATCTTTAGTATCTGGAATATGAAGGGATATTTTGATACCATTCCTTACGACATTGAAGAAGCATCTAAGATAGATGGAGCGAATGATATGCAATTACTAGGAAGAATTGTATTGCCACTTGCCAGACCAGCGATTATTGTAACTTCGGTTATGGTATTAATCTTTGTTTGGAATGAATATTTGTTTGCAACAACGTTCTTACTGGATGAAAAAAGTTATTCCCTTGCTGGAGGATTATATCAGCTACAAGCCAGTGATTATAGCAGAAGTTGGCCTTTGTTTTCTGCAGCAGCTATCTTGGTTTGCATCCCGATTCTGATTATCTTCTTTTGCATACAAAAATATATGGTATCCGGTTTAACAGCAGGAGGAGTGAAAGGATGATTAATTATAATGAATAAAAGCTCAATTTTACATATACCATTATCACAATATGCCTTTGCAAATGATGAAAGGACCTTAACCATACGCCTAAGAGCTGCAAAAAATGATCTAACTAGAGTAACTCTATATTACGGGGATCGTGCTTGCCCAAGAAGTCCCCTAGAGATGTTTCCTTTATCCATGAAGGTGGCAGCAGTGGACGAAGACTTTGATTACTATGAAACTACATTTATTAGTCCATTCACCAGAGTGTGCTATTATTTTCATATCGAAACTGAGGAAGAAGGATATTACTATTATTCAGATCAGTTTCATAGTAGGCTACCACACTTTTTTATTCATGATCAGATGATTGAATCTCGCAGTGAATATTATCAATATCCCTTTATCTTGCGTTCAGAGATCCTAGACGCTCCAACTTGGTTCAAAGAGGCCGTAGTATATAATATCTTCCCAGATAGTTTTGCAAGTTCCAAACGTTCGATTAATAAGCAAGGGGTTGAGATTAAGAGAGAGGATAATACGCTTTGCAAATCAAGGCTTGGTGGAACAATCCGAGGAGTCTTGGAAAATCTTGATTATATCAAGGATTTAGGTTTTACCTGTGTTTACTTTAATCCAATCTTTGCAGCAGGAGAATATCATAAGTACGACCTTCTCAATTATTATCAAATTGATCCATGCTTTGGAAGGAATGAAGATTTTAAAGAGCTTGTGGAGGAGATACATGCAAGGGGCATGAGAATTATCATTGATGGTGTGTTCAATCACTGTGGTTGGTACTTTTTTGCTTTTGAAGATGTAATCAAGAATCAAGAAGCTTCTGCGTATAAGGATTGGTTTTATCAGTTGAACTTTCCAGTGAAGCGTCCAGTGGATCGATATGAAAGCTTGACTTATGACTGTTTTGCTTATGAGAAGAAGATGCCTAAGTTAAATACAGCAAACATTGAAGTACAGGAATATTTTGAAGAAGTTTGCCGTTACTGGATTCGTGAATATCATATTGATGGCTGGAGGCTTGACGTAGCCAATGAGATTGATCGTAATTTCTGGCGGAAGTTTAGAATAGCAGCCAAGAAGGCGAACCCAGAGGTGGTCTTAATCGGTGAGGTATGGGAGAATTCCGAAACCTGGCTTCGTGGGGATGCTTTTGATTCTACCATGAACTATGAATTTAGAAATCAATGCAGGGATTTCTTCGGCTTACAGACAATTGATGCATACACATTTTCTAATCGAATTCGGAGAATGCTATACCGTTATCCTAAGAACATGGCACTTTCTCAGCTCAATCTCCTGGATTCTCATGATGTGCCAAGATTTATGTCTATCTGCAATGAATCTAAGCTGTGTTATGAATTAAGTTTAATTTTTCTCTTCTTATCTCCGGGAGTTCCCTGTCTTTTTTATGGAGATGAGTTGGGGGTAGAAGGAATCAAAGAAGAGGAATATCGAAAGCCAATGCCTTGGGAGCTAGAAGGTAGTGAACTTCAGCTATTGGTAGAAAAGCTAATCAATATCAGACGTAAGTTCATAGCCTATGAGGATGAATTGATCATGAAGGTTTCTAAAGATAATCCGTTCATGATCATCTTGGAGAGGAAGGGAAGAGAGGCTAGTGTATTAGTATTCCTGAATGCAAGTAAGGAGACAACAAGTATCAATCTTCCAGAAACAAAGGAAATTTTATTAGAGTATAATGTTACACAGAAGGAAATAGCGGCGTTTGGATACGGTATATATCGTGTTACAAGCCTTGATTAAATGTTAACAAGAAGTAAAATCACATAACCCAATAGAAGTGAGGTAGAAAACTGCCTCATTTCTATGAAAGAAAGAGAACAAGCATATGTATCGGACCCTAAAAGTTAGACCTAAAAAATCTAACGATTGGAGATCGGTATTTTTATGCCTGTTCTCTTTCTGTTGGGAATTTCTATGATAAAGCAATATTTATGGCTTCATCCAATCAAAAGCCCTTATCATGAAAAGTAATTGAATGAAAAACTTTATATGTGGAATCTACGTTTTAATTCTTCCTTCGTCTTATTGGTAGAAAAAAACATCAGTCCAAAAAGAATTACCAAACTATATAAACCACAGGTAATCGATGGCCAAGTATAGGTTAACTGGTCCAAAACTAATAAAAGAAGAGGGATTAATCCAAGTAAGGAGGCCACTTGATTGTAAATTGCAATATCATGAAGGGCTTTTCTTTTATGGACAATAAAATAATAAGTTAAGCCAAGGTTGGTTGCGAATATACCTAGAGGAAATATAAAGTCTATTGCCCAGAAGGGACTCTGAGTATAAAGGCCAAGTAGTAAGTTTAAGATAATGGATGCATATGCGCTATAGGTTATCTTCTTGATCTTTTTTTTCTTGCTGGAGTACAAATAGATTAAGTATAATGCATACAAGCAAGATGTTGCTGGGTATAAAGACCAACTAATTCCAGGCTTTTGATCGGCAAGATCGATAAAGAGACAAGACCCAATTCCCATTATCATGATGAAATAAAGAAACTTTCTTATAAGTTGAGCCGTTTTTTTCCTTTTTTGAATTTGAGGATAGTGATATTCCATAGCATCATTCATACTCATTGTTAACAGCCTATCTTCCATTGCCAATTCGTTGCTACAAAAGAGACAATGTACTAGAGGTGTTTGGTAAGTAATCTTACAGTTTTTACAGTATCTCATCGAAGCCCTCCCTGTAATTGGTGTCTATCTGTACTTTTAGTCCAGCCTGAACAAAGTGTGAAAGGAATGCATAAATCACACTTAGGTCTTTAAATTCTGTATTCAAACTTATGTTGGTATCACCATGGATCGAAGCAATAGCCATACTAGTTCCTCCTATGGAGAATTCTATGTCCTTAATTAATGGTTCCATCTGTTTTGGTAGCTGAATGTTACCTAGGTTTGAGATTGCATAGGTATTAATATTCTCAGCTAAGTAAAAGTAGCTGAGCTGAAAGGCTAGATTTTTTATAGGTAGAGGAAGAAGTTTGATCGCAAAATTTTTCTCAATACTTACATTGGAGTTGATTCTTCCATGTAAATCCTCTTTAATTAACTGTTCTTTAAACTGGCGTTTCGTTTCTTCTAACATACGCTCGAAGGTCCAAGTTTCTTTTCCTGCAAAGGTAGCTTTGATGTATAAGGAAAAATTACGAAGGGTCGGTGATGAGAAGAATTTGCGTAGATTTACAGGAACAAAAATCTTAATCGGCTTTTTAGTCCTACGGCAAGCTGGCTGCTTGAGATAGATGCTGTAAGCCATCAAAGCAGTAACATACTCTCCAATGGTAGCTTGTGCCTTCCGTGCTAAGGTTAGCAATTCTTCCGTAGGAAGCTTAGCTCGTACCAGCATGGAATAATGATCAGCAAACTTCTCACCCATAAAGTGATATGCTGCTTCTTCTTTCAATGCTTTTTTTCTTGAACTATCATAAGTATCATTGAACATATCCGCTGTTTCATCTACATTAAAAGGCTGAGATGCTTTTATGATACCTTCGTGTTCGATCACACATCCGCTCAGCTGATAATAGCGATAAGTAATTGATTTTAAGAATTCCATGGCACCAGTTCCATCACTAAGGCAGTGGAAAGTTTCAAGAGTGATCTTGTTATTATAATAATATACGGTAAAAAGATAGCCATTATTGCTTGAGGCGGGCACATATTTACACATAATAGGATCTTCCATGCGTACGACAGCTGGATTTTGATTTTTTGAAAGGTAATTCCAAAACAATCCACTTTTTAATTCAACTGCAAACGTTTCAAAACGTGGTAAGACATCATTGACTGCTTGTGTTAGACGGTCTGGGTCTATTGATTCATTGAGATAAAAGGATAATCGAAATACGGAGCTACGACTGTCATTGGACACAGCAGGAAAAATCTTTCCAGCATTATCTACTGGATACCAATAATTATTACGTTTCATCTTGCATCCTCCTTGTCTATGCCTTATTATACCTCTAGTAAATAGCAAATTCAATTATTAGATAGAATCGCGTGACAAATTTAGGGATTAGTGGTATACTAATTATAATAACTTTTTAGTTAAATAAATAATATCTTCTAGGAAGATGGATTGAGAGGCTTTTTTGTTAATTGTTATGTTAGAAGTAGAGGTTCGTGCATAATTGAATCTGTAAGAGAACACTGGATTTTACTTTAGTAGAAGAATTACTAAGGTTTATTTTGTGTATCTTCATCTGGCTTTCTATCATAATACAAATTAGTCTAATCGATTTAGGCTCACTTTGCGTATGTCAAAAGACAGATGCGAGGTGTTTTTTTTATGGTTAGATTTTCTTTGAAGTTCTAATCATAAGAAAAGCAAAACTTACAGATCAATTCATGTACATGTTTTTTAGCAAAACACGTATTTGGAGGAAACGATGAAGGCAATAAAGACATTAGAATTTGATCAGATTATTAATATGTTAGTTGATTATGCAGTAACACAGGAAGGTAAACGAAAGCTTGAGCAATTACAACCTTTGTTAAGTCAAGCAAAGATACAGACACTCACCAAGGAAACTACCGAAGCTAGAGTCATCATAGATATGATGGGGAATCCACCTCTTGACCCTATGAAAGACATTGACATGATTATTAGTTTGGCACGTCAAGGAGGTATGCTGCAGCCGGAACAGTTAACTAAGATTGCGACCTTTGCTTCTACTACTCGTAGAGTGAAGGAGTATTTAACCAAAGCAATCTGTACGAAAACAGACTTGGCATACTACTGTGATGTTCTATATCCATTGAAAGAACTATCATCAGAGATTACGGATGCCATTCGTGATAATCAAGTAGAAAGTAGTGCTTCCAAAGAGTTAAGAGAGATCCGTAGAAAAATAGATCGAATTCAAAATGATATTCGTAGTAAGTTAGAAAATCTATTGCGGACAAAAAAAGAATATTTTACTGAGAGTTTTATCTCAGTACGAAATGGTCACTTTGTACTTCCAGTGAAGAAGGAGTATAAACATCAAATTTCTGGAACGGTTCATGGAGCATCTTCCACAGGTGCAACCTACTTTATTGAGCCGGTCATGGCCATCCGTATGCAGGAGGAATTGAATGCACTTGCGATAGAAGAGAGTAATGAGGTTAATAAGATCCTCTATATATTATCAGCTTTCGTAATGGACTGCGAGATACAATTGCGTTGTAATATGGAGGCTATGGTAGCTCTAGATGTTATCTTTGCAAGGGCAAAACTAAGTGCAAGCATGCAGGCTATTCCAGCATCTTTGAATACCGAAAAGTATATGAAAATCGTCAATGGACGACATCCTTTGTTATCAAGAAGCAAATGCGTTCCATTAAACTTTGAATTTCAAGCAGGTATTCATGGTATCATCATAACTGGACCGAACACCGGCGGGAAAACTGTTGCTTTAAAAACCATAGGGCTGTTTACAATGATGGCACAAAGCGGACTTCATCTTCCTTGCGAGGATGCAGATATCTGTTTAACCAATGTGATCTTATGTGACATCGGTGATGGTCAGAGTATTACAGAGAATTTATCCACGTTCTCCGCCCACATCACGAATATTATAGATATCCTGCAATTGGCAGATGATGAGAGTTTAGTCTTATTAGATGAGCTTGGTTCAGGGACCGATCCGCATGAGGGTATGGGAATTGCAATAGCTATTTTAGAGGAATTAGGGGATAAACAGTGTTTATTTGTAGCAACCACACATTATCCAGAAGTAAAGGAATTTGCTGCGACCAAAGCTGGAATTATGAATGCCAGAATGGCGTTTGATCGAGAGAGTATGAGTCCAAAGTATCAATTAGAGATTGGAGAAGCAGGAGAAAGCTGCGCCTTGTATATTGCTACAAGACTTGGTTTACCTGAAAAACTGATCAAGAGGGCAAAGCAAGCAGTGGGTCAGTCCTTGCATGCCTCAAATCGTTCGATGATAACAGCAGAAGACGAGGGAAAGGCGATTAATCCAGTGACAGTCAATGAAAGTGATTCAGTGATAGAAACTAACGAGGGACATGAGACTACTCCTGGAAATGTGTTGGTAACAGAGCAAAATACTAAGATTTCCCGCATAGAGAAGATAAAAGTAACGAAAGTTAAGGAAGTTCCCAGTAAAGCTGTACGATTTGAGATTGGCGATAGTGTTATGGTTTACCCTCAAAAAAGGATTGGTCTGGTCTTTGAGAAGACTAATCTTAAGGGAGATATTGGAGTTCAGATTGCAGGAAAGAAAGAATATGTAAATTTTAAGAGATTACAATTGAAAGCATCTGCCAAGGATATGTATCCGGAGGATTATGACTTCTCCATCGTCTTCGATACGGTAGCAAATCGTAAAGCCAGACATAAGATGGATAAAGGTCATGTTGGGGTTCAGACAAGTGTAGAAGTTGTAAAAAGAGTAAAACAGTAATCAATAAAAACAAGAACCATTCCTAATTTTGGAGTGGTTTTTGTTGATTATTTTACTTTGGGGGATTATAATCGGTTATGAGCAGAAGACACTAACAAAAAAGGAGTGTTACTTTGGAAGGAATTTTTGAGTATCGTAACGAAGAGAATTCGGTAACGATAATAAAATATATAGGAAATGAT